>NZ_JAGIXF010000043.1:0-61966 GCF_021483755.1 Burkholderia sp. WTPI3
TGTGCCGACGATCGAACTGGCCGGCGGCTCGGTGCGCTGCATGCTCGCGGGCATTCATCTCGCGCGGCGTCACGGCTGAGTCGCGCCGCGCTCGCCCGTCGTGACCGTGCAGACATCAGCGGATATCGGCGCCGTAGCACAAACCGCCGATCGGCCTCGGCAGTTTGCGCATCGGCGCTCGCCATCCGGCAGGTTTGCTCACTGTCCATTGGCGCAGCTCTTCGAAATAATCGCTGCACGACACGGCAGATGACGGACGCGACCCGTCGCATCCGCCGAAGGTCATTCATCCCCTCACCCATCCCAACACACAACAGCTGCATCCGGCGAGCGTGCGTCGCCGGTACCGCGGCAATGAACGGAGACAACATGTCGCAACGGCAAGCATCGCTGCATCGCGGACTCGAGGAGCGCCACGTCAGCCTGATGGCGCTCGGCACGGCCATCGGCGTCGGGCTGTTTCTCGGCTCGGGCAGCGCCATCACGACCTCCGGGCCGGCGATCCTGCTCAGCTACACATTCGCGGGTGTCGCGATCTTCATCATCATGCGCGCGCTCGGCGAAATGGCGATCACGAACCCCGTCGCGGGGTCGTTCAGCCGCTACGCGCAGGACTATCTCGGCCCGCTGACCGGCTATCTGACGGGCTGGACCTACTGGCTCACCGCGCTCGTCGGCAGCATGTGCGAGATCACCGCGGCCGGGGTCTACATGCACATCTGGTTTCCGCACGTACCGACGTGGATCTGGACGCTCGCCGCGCTCGCGTCGGTGACCGCGGTCAACTTCATCGCGGTACGCGCATACGGGGAGTTCGAGTTCTGGTTCGCGCTGATCAAGGTCGTGACGATCGTGCTGATGATCGTCGCCGGCGCCGGCATGATCGTCTTCGGCATCGGTAATGGCGGCATCGCCACCGGCATCTCGAACCTGTGGTCGCACGGCGGTTTCATGCCCAACGGTATCGCAGGCGTGCTGAAGGCGTTACCAATGGTCATGTTCGCATATCAGGGCATCGAGATGCTCGGCATTACCGCCGGTGAAGCGCGCAACCCCGAGAAAACGCTATCGCGCGCGGTGAACTCGGTGTTCTGGCGCGTGCTGATCTTCTATGTCGGCGCGCTGTTCGTGATCATGTCGATCTATCCGTGGAACCAGATCGGCACGCAGGGCAGCCCGTTCGTCCTGACCTTCGATCGCCTCGGCATTCATTCGGCCGCGGGTATCATCAACTTCGTCGTGCTGACCGCTGCGCTGTCGTCGTGCAACAGCAATCTGTACGGGACTTCCCGGCTTCTCTACAATCTCGCGCTCCAGAAGCAGGCACCGAAGATGTTCGCCCGCATCTCGGGCAACGGCATTCCGGCGGTCGCACTGACGTTCTCCTGCGCGTGCTCGCTGCTCGGCGTGCTGCTCAACTACATGAGCCCGAAGCACGTATTCGTCTGGCTGACGGCCGTGTCGACGTTCGGCGCATTGTGGACGTGGGGCGTCATCCTGGTTTCCCACTACCGGTTCCGAAAGACGCTTTCCGCCGCCGAGATCGCGAAGCTGCCGTGCCGGGTGCCGTTCTTCCCGTCGGCCAACGTGGCCGCGCTCGCGTTCC
Organism: Burkholderia sp. WTPI3; assembly: GCF_021483755.1. Taxonomy (NCBI): domain Bacteria; kingdom Pseudomonadati; phylum Pseudomonadota; class Betaproteobacteria; order Burkholderiales; family Burkholderiaceae; genus Burkholderia; species Burkholderia sp. WTPI3. The sequence continues at coordinate 1,607 of NZ_JAGIXF010000043.1, forward strand.
TGCTGATCGTCGTGACGCTGATGGCCGCGTTTCCCGCGACGCGCATCGCGGTGGTCGTCGGTCCGCTCTGGATCGCGCTCGTCATGTGCGTGTTCTTCATGACGAAGACGCAGCGGATGCCCACGCAACTTGGCGCGTCGTCGCTCGACTGAAACCGCGCTCAGCCCCGTCGGCCGCCGCGCGTCCCCTTGCGCGCGGCGGCCGGCGGCGCGCCCCCGCTCATCCGGTCCAGTTGCCGGACGATCTCCGCGCGCAGCTCGGCCGAAATCTCGACACTGTCGAGCAGCTCCGAGATCCACAGCCCGTCGGCCGCGAGCCGGCAGATCATCAGCGTCGCCGCCTGCTCGAGCGGCACCGGGTCCGGGCGCGTCCACTCGCGCATCGGCACCGACCAGCGCGCGCGCGTCTCCTGTTCGGTAATCATCGAAGCGACCAGCACGCGCAGCACGTCGGTACTCGCCGCCGGCTGCGCCGTGTCCAGCACCGCATGCAGATATGCGCGCGCCGCCGCCCCTTCGCCGTGCGGATCGGCCGCCCGGCGCGCTTCCATCTGCGTCGCGAAACGCTCGGTCGCCTGCCCGAACAACGCATCGAGCAACCCCTGCTTGTTCGCGAAGTGATATTGCAGCGCGCCTTTCGTGACGCCCGCACGCTCGGCCACCGCGTCAAGCGTCAACGCGGTCACGCCGTGATGGGTCGCGATTTCCGATGCGGCCGCCAGCAACTGCGCGCGCACCTGTTCAGGCGCCTTTTTTCGCCGCACGCCGACGGCGGCAGAAGCAGCGGCCGCGGCAGCAGGCGCTTCCCGGGCGTCGGCGCGCCGCGCGCCGGCCGGTTCGGCCGATTCGTCGGGCACGGCTGCGTCATGCAAGGCGGGTTCGAGGCGTTTTTTCATGGGGGCGATGGTAGCACCCGCGGTCTCGATATAAACATTCCGTCTGGATGGTATGATCCGCCGCATGAACAGACCCGCCTCTTCCCCCTGGTCCGCGCTCGACACCGCGATCGCCCGTGGACGCGACGCGCTCGCGCGTCTTCAGCAGCCCGACGGCAGCTGGTGTTTCGAACTCGAATCGGATGCGACGATCACCGCGGAATACATCCTGATGATGCATTTCATGGACCGGATCGACAATGCGCGCCAGGAAAGGATGGCCCGCTACCTGCGCGCGATCCAGCGGCTCGACACGCATGGCGGATGGGATCTGTACGTCGACGGCGCCCCGGACGTGTCGTGCAGCGTGAAGGCGTACTTCGCGCTGAAGGCGGCCGGCGACAGCGAGCATGCGCCGCACATGGTCCGCGCCCGCGATGCAATCCTGAAGCTCGGCGGCGCGGCGCGCTCGAACGTGTTCACGCGCATCCTGCTCGCGACGTTCGGCCAGGTGCCGTGGCGCGCGGCGCCGTTCATGCCGGTCGAATTCGTGCTGTTCCCGAAGTGGGTGCCGATCTCGATGTACAAGGTCGCGTACTGGGCGCGCACGACGATGGTGCCGCTGCTTGTGCTGTGCTCGCTGAAGGCGCGTGCGCGCAATCCGCGCAACATCGCGATCCCCGAGCTGTTCGTCACGCCGCCCGACCAGGAGCGCCATTACTTTCCGCCCGCGCGCGGGATGCGCCGCGCGTTCCTCGCGCTCGACCGCCTGGTGCGCCATGTCGAGCCGCTGCTGCCGAAACGCCTGCGGCAACGCGCGATCCGGCATGCGGAAACGTGGTGCGCGGAACGCATGAACGGCGAGGACGGGCTCGGCGGGATTTTTCCGCCGATCGTGTACAGCTATCAGATGATGGACGTGCTCGGCTATCCGGAAGATCATCCGCTGCGCCGCGACTGCGAGCACGCACTGGAGAAGCTGCTGGTCACGCGGCCCGACGGCAGCGTGTACTGCCAGCCGTGCCTGTCACCGGTATGGGATACCGCGTGGAGCACGATGGCGCTCGAACAGGCGCGCGGCGTGGCCGCGGCGGAGGCCGGCGAGCCGGCGGCGGCGCATGAACTCGACGAGCACATCGCGCGCGCCTACGACTGGCTGGCCGGGCGCCAGGTCAACGACCTGCGCGGCGACTGGATCGAGAACGCGCCCGCCGACACGCAACCGGGCGGCTGGGCATTCCAGTACGCGAACCCGTACTACCCCGACATCGACGACAGCGCGGTCGTCACCGCGATGCTCGATCGCCGCGGCCGCACGCATCGCAACGCGGACGGCTCGCATCCGTATGCGGCACGCGTCGCGCGCGCGCTCGACTGGATGCGCGGGCTGCAATCGCGCAACGGCGGCTTCGCGGCGTTCGACGCAAACTGCGATCGCCTGTACCTGAACGCGATCCCGTTCGCCGATCACGGCGCACTGCTCGATCCGCCGACCGAGGACGTGTCCGGCCGCGTGCTGCTGTGCTTCGGCGTCACGCGGCGCGCGGACGATCGTGCGTCGCTCGCGCGCGCGATCGACTACGTGAAGCGCACCCAGCGGCCGGACGGCAGCTGGTGGGGACGCTGGGGCACGAACTACCTGTACGGCACCTGGAGCGTGCTCGCGGGCCTCGCGCTCGCCGGCGAGGACGCATCGCAGCCGTACATCGCGCGCGCACTCGCCTGGTTGCGAGCGCAACAGCATGCGGACGGCGGCTGGGGCGAGACGAACGACAGCTACATCGACCCGGCGCTCGCCGGCACCAATGGCGGCGAAAGCACGTCGAACTGCACCGCGTGGGCGCTGCTCGCGCAGATGGCGTTCGGCGACTGCGAGTCCGACTCGGTGAAGCGCGGCATCGCGTATCTGCAATCGGTGCAGCAGGACGACGGCTTCTGGTGGCACCGCTCGCACAATGCGCCGGGCTTTCCGCGCATCTTCTACCTGAAGTATCACGGCTATACCGCGTACTTTCCGCTATGGGCGCTCGCGCGCTATCGGCGGCTGGCCGGCGCGAAGGATGCGGGCACCACCGCGTCGTCCGCGTCCGGCACGCCCGGCGTACCGGCCACACGCGCCACGGACAGCGCGCTTGCCTGAGCCGGAACCCCGGCCGAAACGGCAACGCGCCGGTAGGCCTCACGGCGCCCGGCGCGATCAGGACGACTTCCTCCTTCCTGCCTACGCATCGCGCGGCGCCCGCATCCGCGCAAACGCGTCCCGCAAGTCCGCACAGAACGCGTCGCCGATCATCGATAACGGCTGCGATGCTGACGTCACCAGATAGAAATGGTCGGGCACGGCGGGCTCGAACGGCTTGACGGCCACGCGTTGCCCCGCATACGCGGCCGTCACCGGATCGATCAACGCGACGCCCGCGCCGTTCGCGACGAACGCGACGATCGTCTGCGACAGTTGGGCCTCGATCGACAGCACACGCGACACGCCCGCCTCGACGAACACGCGATCGATCGCGCTGCGCGCCTCGAAGCTCGGCGGAAACGAAATGAACGGTTCGTCGCGCAGGTCGGCCGGCCGCACCACGCGCTTGCGCGCGAGCCGGTGTCCGCGCGGCACGATGCAGCACATCGCCGCTTCCGCGAGCCGTTCGCCGCGCACCGCCGGATGCGGCACGGGCTCGGCGATCAGCCCGACGTCGCACTGCCCCGACGCGACCTTGTCGACGACCGTGGACGCGCTGTGCGCGAGCAGCGTGATGTCGACGCCCGGATGCGCGCCCGAGAAGCGCGTGACGAGCTCCGGCAGCAGGTCGAGCGCGACGGCTGGCGAGCCGGCCACGCGCAGCGTGCCGCGCCGCATCGCGCGGATCTGCTCGGCGGCCTGCGCGACCCGGTCAAGCCCGACGAATGCGCGCTCGACCTCCTCGTACAGCACGCGCGCCTGCGCGGTCGGCGTGAAACGCCCCTGCTCGCGCTCGAACAGCACGAAGCCGACGCGATCCTCGAGATCGGCGATCAGCCGGCTCACCGCCGGCTGCGAGATATGCAGATCGCGTGCCGCGCGCGTGACGGTATGGCGCTGCATCACCGCGCGGAACGCTTCGATCTGACGAATCCTCAGCGAAGGCGTGGTCATAACATTGGATTATGGCTCGTTGATCAAGCTGTATTGGACAGTCTATTTTGCCTGCCCGAACATCGGTTCCGCAACGCTATAGAAGCCAGGAACCGCGCCATCATGGCCCATAACACGCAGAAATCGACCCACCACCACCGGAGCCGCACATGACCGTGCGCCGCTTCGACGTCGTCGTGGCCGGCGGCGGTCTCGTCGGCATGGCCCTCGCGTGGGGCATCGCGCGGCTTGGCAAGCGCGTTGCCGTGTGCGACGGCGACGACATCGCGTTTCGCGCGGCGCGCGGCAACTTCGGGCTGGTGTGGGTGCAGGGCAAGGGCGGACGCTGCCTGCCCTATGCGCGCTGGTCGCGCGAATCGTCCGGGCGCTGGCGCGCATTCGCCGCGCAATTGCAGCGCGAGACCGGCGTGGACTGCGGATTCGAACGCCCGGGCGGGATCGAACTCTTCGAGCACGATGCCGAGCTGGAAAGCGCGGCCGCGCTGCTCGAATCGCTGCACCGGCAGGACGCGGCGCTGTCGTACGACGTGCTCGATCCGGCTGCGCTGCGCAAGCGGATTCCGGCCGCGTCGCCGGCACTGGCCGGCGCGCTGTGGTCGCCGAACGACGGTCACGCGAATCCGCTCTACACGCTGCGCGCGATGCTGCAGGCGTTTGTGCAAAACGGCGGCGTGTACTTGCCGCGCAACGCGGTCAGCGAGATTCGCCCGCGCGCCGGGCGCTTCGAGATCGAGACGCGCGCGGGCCTGCTCGAAGCCGGTCGCGTGGTGCTCGCGGCCGGCCTCGACAACGCACGACTCGCGCCGATGGTCGACATGCTCGCGCCGATCTCGCCGCTGCGCGGCCAGATCATGGTCACCGAGCGCCTCGCGCCGTTTCTCGACTATCCGACGCTGGTCGTGCGCCAGACGCCGGAAGGCTCGGTGCTGCTCGGCGACTCGGCCGAAGACGTCGGCTTCGACGATGGCCAGACGCGCCCCGCGATGGTCGACATCGCGCGCCGCGCACGCACCGCGTTTCCGGCGCTCGCGCACGCACGCATCGTGCGCGCGTGGGGCGCGCTGCGCATCATGACGCCCGACGGCCTGCCCGTCTACGAGGCGTCGACGGCACACCCCGGCGCGTTCGTCGCGATCTGCCACAGCGGCGTGACGCTCGCGGCCGCGCATGCCGATCTCGTCGCGCCGTGGATCGCGGGCGACACCGCGCCCGCCGACCTGTCCGCCTTCACCACCGCGCGCTTTGCCGCACCCACGGATGCCCGGCATGTTTGAATCCATCGTTCCCTCCGCCGCGACGCTCGAGCGCGTGCGCATCCATATCGACGGCACGCCGCACGACGTGCCCGCGCATTACAGCGTCGCAGCCGCGATGCTCGCCGCCGGCGCCACGGCATGCCGCACGAGCGCGGTGAGCGGCACGCCGCGCGGCCCGTTCTGCATGATGGGCGTGTGCTTCGACTGTCTCGTCGAAGTCGACGGCGTGCCCAACGTGCAGGGCTGCATGACGCCCGTGCGCGACGGCATGCAGGTGCGCGCGATGCACGGCAAGGCGAGGCTCGCATGACGCGCCGCCAGTACGACCTGCTGATCGTCGGCGCCGGGCCGGCCGGGATGGCGGCAGCGGCTGCCGCGCGCCACGCGGGGCTGTCCGTCGTCGTCGCCGATGAAGGTCGCGCGCCCGGCGGCCAGATCTATCGCAACGTTGCGGACGCGCCCGCGACGCTCGCGCGATGGCTTGGCAAGGATTACGAAGCGGGCCGCGCGCTCGTCGACGGGCTGCTCGCGAGCGGCGCGCACTATCTGCCGCGCAGCACGGTGTGGCAGATCGCGTTCGAACCGGAACCGGTCGCGATGCTCACGCAAAGCGGCCCGTCGGGCGGCACGCTCGAGATCGGCGCGCGCGCGGTGCTGATTGCGACCGGCGCGCAGGAACGCCCGTGGCCGGTGCTCGGCTGGACCTTGCCCGGCGTGATGGGCGTCGGCGCCGCGCAGACGTTGCTGAAATCGTCGGGGCTCGCGCCATCGGCCGACACCGTGCTCGCGGGCAGCGGCCCGCTGCTGTGGCTGTTCGCCGCGCAGTTGCTGCATGCGGGCCGGCGCGTGCGCGCGCTGGTCGACACGACGCCGCGCGATGCATGGCGCCATGCGCTGCCGCACGCGCTGCCGGCGCTGCGCGGCATCGACTATCTGCTCAAGGGCTGGCGCATGCTGCGCACGGTGCGCGACGCCGGCATCCCGGTCTATCGCGGCGCGACCGACGTGCGCATCGACGGCGACGGTCGCGCGCAACACATTCGCTTTCTCGACGCGGACGGCATCGCGCAATCGCTCGACACGTCGCTCGTGCTGCTCCATCAGGGCGTGATTCCGTCGACGCAGCTCGCACGCTCGCTCGGCTGCGCGCACGCATGGGACGAACGCGCGGCATGCTGGCATCCGCAATGCGACGCCCGCGGGCGCAGCAGCGTCGCGCACGTCTGGATCGCCGGCGACGGCGCGGGCATCGGCGGCGCGCAGGCCGCGGCGCTCGCGGGCGAAGTGTCGGCGCTCGACATCGCGGCCGCGCTCGGCGCACTCGATCGTCAGGGACAAGGCGCACGCGAGCGCCCGGTGCTGCACGCGTTGCGCCGCCATCTCGCGGTCCGGCCGCTGCTCGATGCGTTGTACACGCCGCGCGCCGCATTGCGGCGCCCCGACGGCGACACGATCGTGTGCCGCTGCGAGGAAATCACGGCTGGCGAGATCCGGGAGCTCGCGGCGCTCGGCTGCCAGGGGCCGAACCAGATGAAGGCGTTCACGCGCTGCGGGATGGGGCCGTGCCAGGGACGCTGGTGCGGCACCACGGTCGGCGAACTGATCGCCGACGTGCAGCAGCGCGACGTCGACGACGTGGGTCACTACCGGATCCGCGCGCCGATCAAGCCGGTCACCGTCGGCGAGATGGCCGACGCACTCGAACTGTCGAACGATTTCCGGCGCGGCGAATTCCCGAGCTGACGCGCGGCCCGCACACCCCCACGCTAGTCCACACGAACGGAGCCTGATCATGAAGAACAAGACGCGCATCACGATACTGCTGTCCGCGGCCGCGATGGCCTTCGCGACGCTCGCCTCGGCGAAGGAATGGACGACGATCCGCATCGGCGTCGACCCCACCTATCCGCCGTTCGAATCGACCGCAACCGACGGCAGCGTCAAAGGATTCGACATCGATCTCGGCAACGCGCTGTGCACGAAGCTCAACGCGAAATGCGTATGGGTGTCGAGCAGCTTCGACGGGCTGATTCCGGGGCTGCAGGCGCGCAAGTTCGACGTGATCCTGTCGTCGATGGCCGCGACCGAACAGCGCCGCCAGCAGATCGACTTCACCGATCGCCTGTACCGCAACCAGACTCGGCTGATCGCGCGCACCGGCTCGGGGCTGCTGCCCGAGGCGACGAAGCTCGCGGGCAAGCGCATCGCGGTCGAGCAGGGGACGATCCAGGAAACCTATGCGCGCGAGAAATGGTCGGCGGCGAAGGTCGATGTGGTGCCGTATCCAAGCTACGACCAGGCGTATGCGGACCTCGCGACCGGGCGCGTCGACGGCGTGCTGATGGATGCGGTGCAGGGCCAGCTCGGCTTCCTGTCGACGCCGCGCGGCAAGGGCTTCTCGTTCGCGGGCGGCGTCGTGTTCGACCCGAAGATCATGGGCAACGGCGACGCGGCCGGCGTGCGCAAGGCGGATACCGACCTGCGCGACGCGCTGAACCGCGCAATCGCGCAGATCCGCAGCGACGGCACGTACGACAAGATCCAGTCGAAGTATTTCGACTTCGACATGTACGGGAATTGAGCGGCCCTTCAGCGGCACCCGGCCGGGCAATTTCACGGCGCCCCGGCGGGCGACGGTGCCGCTGTCGCCGCCGACATCGATCAGCGGGCTACCCGACACCTCATACGAACCCCTCTTCGACCAGCGTACAGCCGTTCGCCGTGATCGCGTGCCGCTGCCCCGAGCCGCCGGCCACCCGGCTCCAGCTTGCCGACACGAGCGTCGTTGCATCGCCGTCCGCCTGCAGCGCATAGGCGAACCCGCCATACATGCCCGGCACCGCGAACCACATGCGCGGCGCCTGCGCGTCGAATTCGAGCAGCGGTTCGAGTTCGGGCAAGCGCAGCGCATCGACGCGCAGGTGCGCGATGCGGCCGACGATCATCGCGTGAAAATGGCGCTGGATGTTCGTCAGCGTGTCGTGCGGCACGCTGCGCTTCGGCTGCGGCGTCAGCAGGTCGACGAGCGCGCGATGGCCGCGCGCGGCGGCGATATCGACCGGGCGCCGGCCCTGCGCATCGCGCAGCATGCGCCATGCGCCGAGCCGCAGCAGTTCGGCGACGACCGTCGGCGCCGCGCCGCCGTATGCGGCCTGATGCAGCGGCGCATGGAGCGACGTGCCGCCCGGCCGCGTCGCGTTGACGAGATCAGGCTCGCGCGCGGCGAGCGCCAGCATCGTCGCCCAGTCGCCGTTGCGTGCCGCGTCGGCCAGCGCGTGCCGGCTCGCGACATGTGCGGCGTCGAGCATGTCGGCGCTGATGATGCCATCCCAGACGAGACTCAAGCGATTGCCCTCCGTCGACCGGCGTCACGCGCATCGTGCGCCGGATAGCCCGCCCATCATAAGCACTTCCGCCCGGGCAGGCACGATGGACGTTACAGCCCGCCGGTCACGGACTCGACGATCCGGTATGCCGTCTTCACGCGATCCGCGATCGGAAAGCTGCGGTTCGCGAGCATCACGATCGCGACGCGCTTCGCGGGAACGAACGCGACATACGTACTGAAGCCGTTGGTCGAACCCGTCTTGTTGATCCACACGTCTTGGCGCGGCGCGAGCGGCGGCTCGAGTTCGGTCGCGGGCGTCGCGTCGAACAGCATCGCCGGCGCGTTGCCGTCGAGCAGCGTCGGCAGCGTGACCGGATACGGATACTGTTCCCAGATCAGGTCCTGCGTCAGCGGTCCCGCACGGAAATAGCCTGTGTGCGTGCGTTCGAGCGCGCGCTGCAGCCGCGGCGGCGTCTCGACGAGCCCCATGTTCGCCTGCACGAAGCGCAACAGGTCGGCCGCCGTCGTCCTGACGCCGTACGCCGGCTGCCACAGCATGCCGCCCGTCATCCGGATCGGCTTGCCATCCTGCGTATAACCCTGCGCGTAGTCGGCCCGGCGTGCGGCGGGCACGTCGATATACGTATGCATCATCCCGAGCGCGGGGAACAGTTGCTGCTCCATCAACACCGAGAAATCGCGGTGCATCGCCTTCGCGGTGAGCCGCCCGAGCATCCCGATCGCGACGTTCGAGTACGTGCGGCGCGTGCCCGGCGTGTATGCGGGCCGCCACGCGTCGAGATAGCGCATCAGTCCCGCATCGTCGCGCACGCTGTCAGGCACCTGCAGCGGCATGCCGCCCGGCGTGTGCGTGCCGAGTTCGAGCAGCGTCACGCCGCCGAACGGCTTGCCCTGCAGCGCGGGCAGATACTTGCCGGCCGGGTCCGACAGCGACAGCTCGCCGCTCTCCTGCGCATCGGACGCGAGCGTTGCGGTCAACGTCTTGCTGACGGAGCCGATCTCGAACAGCGTGTCGCCGGTCACGGGCTTGCCCGTTTGCGTCGACATCACGCCATAGTCGAACACGTACGGCTTGCCGTCGGCGACGACGCCGATCGCCATGCCCGGAATGGAGTACTGCTTCATCAGCGGCGCGACGTTGCGCGTCACGGTGTCGTGAATGTCGTCCTGCGTGGCGGCGGCCGCGCGGCCGGCCGTGGCAGCGGCGCACGCGGCGACGAGCAGCGTCGCGGCGATGCGTATCGCGTCGAATCGCATGGTTGCGGTTCCTTCGATGTCAGTGGTTTGCATGGGCGCCGGGCCCGATGCACCGCACGGCAAGGGCGGCGGGCCCGGCGAAGCAGGACTATCCACCGCCGGCCGCGCGCCAACAATCGATGATTTTTTGCGCGAACATAAAGAAAATCTTATGCAGCGAGTGAGTCGGCTTGCCGAGCGTCAACCCGGCAAGCGATCGAGAAAGGCGAGCATCGCGGTGTTGAACAGCGCGGGCCGCTGCAGCGGCGCGAAATGGCTGACGCCCGGCAGGATCGTCAGCGTCGCGCCCGGAATCGTGCGCGCGAGATACGACGCATGCTCGACGTGGATGAATTCATCGTGCTCGCCCTGCACGATCGCGACCGGCACGGCGATCGCCGCGAGGTCGGCCGTGCTGTAATCCGGTTGCGTGCGCATCATTTCGCCGACGGCCGCGACGAATGCATCGAACTGTTCGGGCGTTGCGGACAGTCGCGCGTAGTCCTTCCGGTGCCGCGCGAAGCAGCGCTCGATCAGCGGGCTCGGCACCATCTCCTTCGTGCCGCCCGGATCCATGTTGCACGCGAAGAAGAACACCCCGGCCGCACGATCCGGCGCACGGGCCGCCAGCACGAGCGCGATGCACGCACCGTCGCTCCAGCCGACGAAACGTGCGCGGCCGATGCGCAGCGCGTCGAGCACCGCGAGCACGTCCGAGGCCATGCGGTCATATGAATAGGGGGGGTCGTCGCGCGTGCTGCGGCCGTGACCGCGACTGTCGATCACGATCGCGCGATAGCCGGCCGCGAGCAGCGCCGGCACCTGGTTGCCCCAGTTGCCGCCGTGGCCGAGGCCGCCGTGCAGCAGCACGACCGGCGGGCCCTGGCCGAACGACGCGTGCCAAATGCGCGCGCCATCATGGTCCAGCCATCCTTCGGTGTCGGCCGGCGGCAGCGGCGTACCGCCTTGCGTGTCGAAGCGGACGAGGTCGTCGTCGGTGAATGACGCATTCATCGTTCTGCCGTCCTGTCGGGGAGAGACGTGCTTCCGATTGTAGTGCGCGTCGCGCGCGGTCATCCCGCGCCGGCACATGCGGCGTGGTGGCAGCCCGCCGTCAGGCCTGCGTCGACACCAGGCCACCGGACGTCGAGCCGCCCGTCTGCTCGATCGCCTGCGTGAGTTGCGCAATCGCCGTCGACAGCGCGGCCGAGATCGAACTGGCTTCCGCGCCAAGCGACTGCTGCTCGATCGCGGCGGCCGGATCGTTCTTCGCGCGCTGCCCGGCATTCGCCATTTGCTGCTGCAGTTGCGCGAGCTGTTTCTGCAAGCGCTCGATGAGCTGCTTCAATTGCGCGACCGCGGGATCCACCGCCGACGATCCCGACGCGCCCAGCGTCTGGCCCGCGGCGTCGGACGACGCGGCGCCGCTCGTCGGCGAGGACGCCGAGGCCGAGACCGTCGAGGTGGAGGAGGTGGTGGTCGACGTCGAGGCCGCCCCCGCGCCGGACGGGCTGGCGGTCGCATTGGCCGTGGTGAGCGGGGTTTGTGCGGCGGAAGAGAGATCGATCTGCATCGTGTCGGTCCGTCGTGAGTCTGCGACTCGTATCGGTTGATCGGGAATACCTTCCAATCGGTTTACGGCATTCGTCCGATGTAACTTTAGCGACGCTGAAATTCCCGAAGGGGCCAGATTGACGCTCCGATCGCGCTGGTAAAATCGCCGGCTGGCCTACCGACGCAACACGTCGGCTGCTCCCCGCAGCGCCGCACGGCACGTCCGTATCGGCGCCCGCCCGGTCGAGCACGAGCGCCAGGTCGTCCAGCGCCGGCACGTGGCGTGCCTTGCGCTCGCGTCGACCCGACGAAGCGACGGCCGGGCCGCGCACGCTCTTCATCACGCATCTCGAGGTACTCACGATGGCCCGCATCGGCGCCTTCTGCCTGACGACGTGGCTCGCCGCCGCGATTCTCTATTTCGGCCAGCACTCGGTCGCGATGATCGCGCTCAGCGGCGTGGTCGTGTTCGGCGGGTTCGACTTGCTGCGTCCGTAACCGCCTCCGGCGGCGCGCCGGCGCCCGATCCGCTCGCAGCGGCCTCTCGCGACCGCGCGCCGCCCCCCCGCCCCGTTCGCCACCGCAGACCCGCTCTCGCATGCACGAACCGGAACGACTCGCATGCCGTTCCGGCTCATGCGCAGCCCGTCACCGCGGCAACGTCCGCAACGACGACGGGCCGCCCGACAGCGCGATGCGCTTGCCCGTATCGCGCAGCTTGCCGCCTTCCACCGCATACAGTGCGAGTTGCCGCTCGACGTTGAACTGCACGATCACGTGCCTGCTGTCCGCCGTGAACACGATCCCCTGCGCGGCCTCGCCGCCGGGCACTGCGCTCGTCTGCACCGCACGGCCATCGCGGATCTCGAACAGCACCACCTTGCCGAGCGTGTGGCGGCCCGGGTTGTCGGGCGTCAGGTTCGAGCCGTCCATCGCCTGCACGGCGATCCACTTCCCGTTCGGCGAGATCGCGACGCCTTCCGGCAACGACGGCACCGTCAGGTACTGGACCGTGCGGAACGGCACGCGCGACACGTCGATCAGCGCGATCGAATCGGCATCGCCGGCGAGCGTGCCCGTGTAGCCCGGCAGCCCCGCGAGCCCGACGTTGCTGACCACCGCCCAGCGGTTGTCGCTCGACACGTCGATCGTGTAAGGCGCGACACCTGTGCCGAGCCGCGTACCGCTGTCGGTCACCTTGCCGTCGTCGACGTTCAGCACCGCGACGCCCTGCTCGTCGCGCAACGACACGAGCGCATGCTTGCCGTCGTGCGTGAAGCTGATCCCGGCGAGCCGCTTCTTGCCGATCTTCAGGTTGCCGTCGAGCGTGACGTGCGTCCCGTCGATCCGCAGGATCGACACGCTGCCATCGACGTTCGCGACGAGCGCGAGCCGGCCCGAGCGGTCGATCGCGATGCCTTGCGGATGCGTGCCGAGTTCGATGCGCGTGACGGCCGGCGGCGACGCGTCGAGATTCACGACCTGCAGGAACGTGTCGTACACGAGCTGCTTCGCACCCGGGTCGTAGCGCGTCGGCGCGCCGACCAGCACGACTTTCGCGTCGGGCGTGATCGCGACCGCCTGCGGCGGTCCCTGGATGCCGTTCTCGACGTCGACCTGAAGCGCGACCTTCGGCGGGAAGACGCTCGCGTCGAGCAGCGTCAGCGTATCGGCTGGCGGCGACGCGAGATAGGTATCGCGCCCTTCGACGCGCTGGTATTTGCCGTCGTTGCCGGACACGATCCAGTCGGATGCATGCGCGGCGACGGCGGTCGTGGCAAGCGTCAGCGCGGCGAGCAGGTGGGCGCGGCGAAGGCGAAAAGGGTTCGAATGCATGGTGGTCGGTTCTCCGGATCGGTTGCGGACGCAAGGAATGGCACGACCCTGCTGCTCGACGGGCCGATGCAGTCGCATGATGCACGAAAGCGCGCAAAACCGGCCTCGCGTACGCACGGCACCGTGACCGGCCCTGCTTCCCGCTCCCGCGTCACGCCGGATCGACCGAACGCGCGACCGGCGACCGCGAAACGCACGCCGCCAGTGCAACGAGCGACAGCACGAGGATCGACACCGTCAGCACCGTCCGGCCGGTGCCGGCCATTGCGCTGACACCCGTCGTGACCAGCGCCGCGCTGCCGATCTGGCAGAAGCCCACGAGCCCCGACGCGGTCGCCGCATGACCGTGCCGGCCCGCCACCGCACCGGATACGGCCAGCGACAGCGACGAACCGTTCGCAAGACTGACGATGCACATCGGCACGACGATCGCCGCGACGCCCGCGATCCCGCATGCGCTCGCGATGCCGAACGCCACGCCGCCGAGCACGAAACACGCGATACCGGCCGCGACGATGCGGTCGTACGGCCAGGAGTCGAGCAGCCGCTTCGCCGCGAAGTTCGCGACGATGATGCCGGCCGTCAGCGGCAGGTAGAGCCAGCCGCGGCGTGCCTCGTCCAGCCCCGCCGCCGCAAACAGAAACGGCGATTGCGTCAGATAGACGAACCATGCGCAGTAGATCGCACACACCAGTGCCGTATAGCGGCGAAACGCGGCATCGCGCAGTACGCGGCCGAACCCGGCGAACGGCGACGTGCGGGCGCGGGCATGCGCGGGGCGGGTTTCCGGCAGCAGCGCGAGCGTACTCGCGAGCGCGGCACCGCCGAATGCCGCGACGAACACGAAGTCGGCGCGCCAGCCGGCCCACGCGGCGAGATGCCCGCCGATCGCGGGCGCGAGCGCCGGCGACAGGGAAACCAGCGGATAGACCACTGCATAGACCTTCGCGGACACGCGTGTGTCGCAGGTGTCCGCGATCACGGCGCGGCCGATCACGAGCCCCGCCGCGGCGCCGGCCGCTTCCACCATGCGCCAGACGACGAACGCCGCGAAACTGCCGGCAGACGCGCAGCCGAGCGAGCCGCCGATATAGAGCAGGATGCCGGCCACCAGCACCGGCTTGCGGCCGTAACGATCGGACAGCGGCCCGTAAGCCAGTTGCGCGACGGCCAGCACGAGCAGGTACGCGGACACGGTCTGCGGCATCCGCCAGCCGGCGACGCCGAAATCGGCGGCCATGCCCGGCATCGCGGGCAGGTAGACGTCCGACGCGATGAGGCCGAATGCGCTCAGCATCGCGACGACGAGAATCAGGGAAAGACGCGGCATGACAAGGCTCCTCGCACGCCGGCCCGCCCGGCGCGCATGTGATTGAACTCAGGCGCCGCATGGTAGAGATCGGCCTGTCATGTGAAAATGCACGAAATCGCACGCCCTACCTGCAAATTCGCATCACCTCGGCACGACATGAACTGGGACGACGTTCGCATCTTTCTCGCCGCGCATCGCGCCGGCACCCTGCGCGGTGCGGCCGAGCAACTGGGCATCGACCAGACGACGGTCGGGCGCCGCCTCGGCGCGTTCGAGCGCACGCTGGGCAGCCGGCTGTTCCTGCGCACCACCGGCGGGCTCGTGCTGACCGACAGCGGTCGGCAGGTGCTCGACACCGCCGAGGGCATGGAGCGGCTGGCCGTGTCGTTCGAGCGGCGCAGCGAAGGCGCCGACGCGCGTGTGGCCGGCGAAGTGCGCGTGACCACGACCGATGCGCTGGCGGTCGATTTCGTGGTGCCGGCGATAGAACGCCTGCAGCAACGCCATCCCGACGTGCGCGTGCTCCTGAGCACGACGACGCGCGTCCTCGATCTCGCGCGGCGCGAGGCCGACATCGCGGTGCGCACGACGCGCCCCGACCAGCCCGACCTGATCGTGCGGCTGCTCGCGCGCTGGGACGTCGGGCTGTATGCGACGCGGCGCTATCTCGCGCGCTTCGGCGAGCCGCAGCCCGGCAGCCGCTTCGCGGGCCACGACATCGCGCGCTACCAGCCAGGCGTCACGCAACGGCAGCACGACACGCTCGCCGGTGAATCGGCCGCCGACGGACGCATCGTGGCCGAACTCGATTCGAGCCTGATGCTGGCCACGTTCGTGCGCGCCGGCCTCGCGCTCGGCGAGCTGCCCGCGTACCTCGCGCAACGCGATCCGGAACTGGTGCGCATCTGGCCCGAACGGCAGCGCGCGCAACCGTACGAGACATGGCTCGTGCTCCATCAGGATCTTGCCCGTACGGCGCGGGTACGCGTCGTCGTCGACGCGCTCGTCGAGACGTTCGCGCACTAACGACGCTGACGCCCGGCCGCGCGGCTTGCGCACGACTTGCGCGCGGCGGGTGATGCTGCGTCAACGCATCCACATCAGAGCGCGACGCCAACCGCGTGATCGACCGCGGTCGTATCGGCCGGCCCATGTCCGGCGTAGGCAGCCCATTCACCAGCAGCGTCTCGATCGCGTGCATGATCGCGGCGCGCCACGATCCGCGTGCGCCGCCTAGCGCCGCGATCCGAGCATCGTCGCCAGCGCGACGTCCGCGAGCTTGCCGAACGGCGCACGCAGCAGGCTCGGCAAATTCCAGCGCCCCTGCACGAACACGCCCTTCGCATGACTCATCGCGCGGAATCCTTCGATGCCGTGATACGCGCCCATCCCGCTCGGGCCGACGCCGCCGAACGGCAGATCCTCCTGTGCGACGTGCAGCAGCGTGTTGTTGATCCCGACGTTGCCCGACGTGGTGCGTTCGAGCACGGTCTTGCAGTCGGCGTCCATCGGGCCGAAGTAATAGAGTGCGAGCGGGCGCGGACGCGCGTTCACGTAGTCGATCGCGTCGCTGATCGTCCGGTACGTGCGCACCGGCAGGATCGGCCCGAAGATCTCTTCCTGCATCAACGCCGAGTCGTCGCTGGCACCGACCACCAGCATCGGCGCCAGCGTGCGCGGACGGCTGCCCGCGTTCCGCGGCGTGACGCCCGCCTCGATCACGCGCGCACCCTGCCTGCGTGCGTCGTCGACCAGCCCTGTCAGCCGGTCGTAATGCCGGTCGCTGACGATCGACGTGTAGTCGGCGCTCGTCGGGCCGTCCGGATAGAAGCGCGCGACCGTCGCGCCGTATCGCGCGACAAATGCGTCGAGGTCGTCTTCGTGCACGAGCGCGTAGTCCGGCGCGACGCAAGTCTGCCCGCCGTTCGACAGCTTGCCGAACACGATGCTCGACATTGCCCGGTCGTCGACATGCCCGCGCGCGACAATCACCGGACTCTTGCCGCCCAGTTCGAGCGTGACCGGCACCAGGTTGTCGCTGGCCGCCTTCATCACCTTGCGCCCCACCTGCGTGCTGCCCGTGAACAGCAGATGATCGAACGGCAAGCCGCTGAACGCGGCGCCGACCTCCGGCCCGCCGGATACGACCGCGACTTCCTCGCTCGGGAACGTGGCCTCGAGCATGCGCCGCATCACCTCGCTCGTGCGCGGCGTCAACTCCGACGGCTTGAGCATCGCACGGTTGCCGGCGGCGAGCGCGGTGGCCAGCGGTATGAACGTGAGCGCGAACGGATAATTCCACGGCGCCATCACGCCGACCACGCCGACCGGCTGGTATTCGACGCGCGCATGCCCGGCGCGATAGAACAGGCCGACGTGCCGGCGCTGCGGCTTCATGAAGCGACGCAGGTTGCGCGTCAGGTAGTCGATCGCCTGGACCACGCCGACGAGTTCCATGATCGCGGTCTCATGGCGCGAGCGGTTCCCGAAATCGGCACTGACCGCCTCTTCCACTTCGCGGCGATGCGCGAGCACCACGGCGCGCAGCCGCGCGAGCCGCGCCTTGCGCTGCGCAAGGCCCGGCGGCCCGTCCGCGATGAAAGCACTGCGCTGGCGGGCAAGCAACGCCGCCGGATCGATACTCAAGCTGGATTCTGCGGGAACGCCCATGTCGAACCTCATCGGTTTGAGTCAATGTAGACACTGTCAACTTGCGTGCCACGGATCATAGGATCACAATGTGTTCCATGTCAACATTGGAACCTCACGATGCCAGCTGACGCCGATGCCGGGCAGAAGACCTACCACCACGGGGATCTGCGTCGCGCGATCATCGACACGGCGCTCGACACGTTGCAGGAGCAACAGGGTTGGCAGTTCACGCTGCGCGAAATCGCGCGGCGCGCGAACGTCAGCCATTCCGCGCCATACCGCCATTTCCCGGACAAGGCCGCGCTGCTGCACGAACTCGCGCTGATCGGGTTCGATCGCCTGCGCGACGAACTCGCCGTCGCCATCGATGCCGCGTCGGACGCACCGACCGTGCTGCGCGCACTCGCCTACGCGCACCTCGCGTTCGGCCAGCGCCACCCCGATCTCTATCGCCTGATGTTCGCGGCCGATGCCGGCGACCCGTCGGACATCCACCGAGATCCGCGCACGCAAGCGCCTTTCCTGCTCGTCGTCGATTTGCTGGAACGCGGGCAGCAAGCCGGCACGATCCGTCCGCGTTCCGCGCTCGGCCAGGCGACCGCGTGCTGGGCGCATCTGCATGGCCTGACGATGCTCGCGATCGACGGGCGGCTGGTGCGCGAGAAAGTCGGCGATCATGCGATCGAGGATGCGCTGACGACCTTGCTCGACGGCCTCGTGCTGACCGACGAACCGCGACGAGCGAGCCGGTCGAAAAGATCTTGACCTTCAACTTTACTCAAAGGTTATGGTCTGCGTCAGAAACGGCCGCCGGTGGCCGATGAAAAGGAGGTCGCACCCATGACCAGGCGGATACTTCATGTCGTCAGCAACGTCGCGCACTACGCCGATCCGTCGCAGCCGACCGGGCTATGGCTGTCCGAGCTGACTCATGCGCATGACATCTTCGCGAAGAAGGGTTATGAGCAGCGGCTCGTGAGCCCCAGGGGCGGCGTGTCGCCGCTCGAGCCGCGCTCGCTCAAATGGCCGCACTCCGATGCCGCAACCAGGGCGTGGCGCGCCGACCGGGCCAACGAGGCGCTGCTCGCGCACACCGCGCGCCCCGACGAGATCGACCCGGCCGAATTCGATGCGATCTACTTCACGGGCGGCCACGCGGTGATGTGGGACTATCCGGACGATGCGGGCTTGCAGCGGCTCACGCGCGAAATCTACGAACGCGGCGGGATCGTGTCGTCGGTCTGTCACGGCTACTGCGGCCTGCTGAACACGACGCTGTCGGACGGCTCGCTGCTGGTCGCCGGACGCCGGATCACCGGCTACTCGTGGGTCGAGGAAGTGCTGGCCGGCGTCGCGAAGAAAGTGCCGTACAACGTCGAGGAAGCGATGCAGCAGCGCGGCGCGCGCTACGAGAAAGCGTGGCTGCCGTTCACGTCGAACGTCGTCGTCGACGGCCGCCTCGTGACCGGACAGAATCCGCAATCGGCGAAGGCGACGGCCGAGCAGGTCGTCGCGCTCCTGTAACGCGGCAGGCGGCGCGACGTACCCGCGACAACCCGCGCCCGACGCTCCGCCTACGCGCCGTTCGGGCGGCGCCGCACCGGCTTGTCCTGTATTTTCCGCTTCCTGTCGCAACGCGCTCAAAACAATTCGAAACGCATCCCGGCATGACGCACGAGGCGCTCGACGAAGCGCTCGTCGAACATCGTCGCGGGCGTCCAGAAGCCGCCGGGGCGCCCGGTCTTTTCGCCGCCGCCGGCCCGGTCCAGCGCGAGGCCGACGGCGGCCTGCCCCAGCATCTTGCCGGTGGAGCCGTAGCCGGGATCGCGATCGCCGGTGACTTTCACGCGCAGCGTCCGCCCGTCGTCGGCGCGGCCGAAGAAGCGCAGGTCGTAGCGGCCGGCCTGCTGCGCGGCGACGCTCGGCCCCTCGCCCGGCTTCGGCAGCAGGAAGCGCTCCATCAGGCCGCGCACCGGCTTGATCAGCACGCCCGCCATGAACGCGCCGAGGCCGGCCACCATCGTCAGCGCCGCGAGGCGGCCCTTCAGGCCCGTGCCCGTGATGACCGCTTCGTCATACGTGAAACGGCTGCCGTACGCGTAGCCCGCGAGCGCATTGGAGCGATGCACCACGCGCTCGTTGATCGCCGCCATCACGAACGGCGCGATCCACGTGCCGCCGTCGCGATCGAATTCCGCCGACCTGACCGCATGCTGCCGCACCGTGAAGCGATGATCCTTCGGGCACAGTGCATACGGATCGAGCAATTCGCGGCGCAACGCGGGATCGGCCGCGGCTTCGCGCACGACGTTGATCACGCTCGCGACCGTGCCGCCCGACGCGCCGCCCTTCAGCGTCCTGACGCGCATCTTCACCTGGGTGGCCGGCACGCCCCACTGCCGCCGCGCGTGCTGCTGCAGGAACAGCACGCCGAGATCGGACGGCACCGAGTCGAAGCCGCAGCAATGCACGATGCGCGCGCCCGATTGCCGGGCCGCCGGCTCGTATCGTTCGATCATCCGCTTGATCCACTGCGTCTCGCCGGTGAGGTCGCAGTAGTCCGTGCCGGTTTGCGCGCAGGTCCGGACCAGCGGCTCGCCATACAGCGCATACGGGCCGACGGTCGACACGACGACGCGCGTTTGCGCACACAACGCCCGCAATTGCGCTTCGTCCGCCGCGTCGGCGACGATGATCGGCAGCGCCTGCCCCGCGGCGCCCAACGAATCCCGGAGTTCCCGCAGCTTCGTTTCCGAGCGGCCGGCAAGCGCCCAGCGCAGCGTTTCACCGCTGCCCGGCAGGTATTCCGACAGGTAGCGGGTCAGGATCTGCCCGACGAAGCTGGTGGCGCCGAAGACGACGAGATCGAGAGCGGGGGCCGGCTGGGTCATCGACGCGTCCTCCGGAAAGGGGTGGCTACGGGCGGCCGGGTTCATCGAACGGGTTCATTCAACGCCTGCAACGGCGTCGGCAGGTTCAGCACCAGCTGCGCATCCTCGACCACGTCGAACCGCATGACGGTGGCTACGCCCAGCCCGTCGAGCAACTGGCTCAGCGGGCCGCCGTGGCGCACCAGCTCGACGTCGCGCGGCAACAGGCGCTGCGCGAACGACAGCGTATTGGTCTGCACCGAACTCTGGTGCCACACGCCGTCGACGAGATTGATCATCGTGTTCGTGCCCATGCGCGATTGCGGTGCCACGCGAGTCAGCGCAGGCGCCGGCGCGTTCAGCGTCAGGTCCGGCCGACCGTCGGGCCCGGCAATCCGGGCGCTGACGCGCGTGCCGATGTTCAGGTCGATATCGGCGAGCCATTTGGGCAGCTGATAGCCGTGCACGCCGCGCACCCGCGCGATTTCCGTGGTGACGGGCAGCGCCAGCACATGCGCGAAGAAGCACCTGCGCCGCATCGCGTCGAGCAGTTCCAGCGCCTGCGAGCCGCGTGCGCCGGGCCGGCGAATCACCACCGCGACGGATACCTCATCGTACGGATCGTTGTCGCAGACCGAATACGAAAAGAACGTCAGCGCGACCAGCCCGTATCCGGGAACCGCGCGCAGCGGCTCGAGCGGCGCCGGCAGCATCGTGCGCAGCCTCTCGAGCGGCGCGAGAAACAGCAGCTGCGCGCTGCTGGAACGATAGTAGAAGTTCGGCGCCCACGTCGGCCCGACGCGCGACGCGACCTGACGCTTCGGAATCCGACGGAAAAAATCGATGTTCCCGGCGGCGGGATCCCGCGCGACTTCGTCGAGATCCGGATTCATCCGGAACCGGTCGTAATACCCGCCTTCGGGCACGTCGACCTTGTGCGGCCCGAATTCGACCTGTGTAAAGCGCCTGTCCATGTGCGTTGCCTCCCATCGAAGATTGATCGTGGCAGGCAACATGTGCGGCCCGCTGATTCACTACCGTCAGCAGGCACTCTAAGATTCAACTCGACTTCAAGGTCAAGGCCCCGACTAGAGGAACGGGTCGGAATCCACGACGCACCTCATTTGGCGTTCGGCCGGCGCCCCTTGCCGCGTATCGACACCGCGCCGCGATCGCGCAAACGATCCATCACCCAGCGCGTGCGCTCCGCGCAATCCAGATCGGCCGGCCGGTTGCGGATGCTGTCGATCGCGACGAGCAACTGCGCCTTGTTCTCCTTCAAACGCTTCTGCATCGCGTCGATTTCGGTGACCTTCCGTTCGAGCGCATCGATCAGCGCGTCGTGCTGCCAGTTGCCGGCCTTCAGCGGCAACAGATGGCGGATCTGCTCGAGCGAGAAGCCGGCGCGCTGCGCGCCCGCAATGATCTCGAGCATCCAGACCGCCGCCTCGGAATATTCGCGATAGCCGTTCGCGCCGCGCTCGACGGCCGTGATCAACCCTTCTGCCTCATAGAAGAGGATCCGCGACGCCGTGAGGCCGCTGAGCTTCGCGAGCTCCCCAATTCTCATACCTGCCTCGCCAGCGTATTGACATTCAACCTAACTTTAACCCTAGAGTCGATTCGTCGCCAGGCCACGCCGGCACCGGCCCGCGATTTCGGCAGACCGTGCACCACGGATCGAATCACTCACTGAATCAGGAGCCAACATGGGCTACGTCACCACGAAAGACAATGTCGACATCTTCTACAAGGACTGGGGTCCGCGCGACGCACCGGTGATCTTCTTTCACCATGGCTGGCCGCTCAGCGCCGACGACTGGGATGCACAGATGCTGTTCTTCCTCGCGCAGGGGTTCCGCGTGATCGCGCACGATCGTCGCGGCCACGGGAGATCGAGCCAGGTATGGGACGGGCATGACATGGATCACTACGCCGATGACGTCGCGGCCGTGGTCGACCACCTCGGCGTGCAGGGCGCCGTGCATGTCGGCCATTCCACCGGCGGCGGGGAAGTCATCCACTACGTCGCCCGCCACGGCGAGGATCGCGTGTCGAAGGCCGTGCTGATCAGCGCCGTGCCGCCGCTGATGGTCAAGACCGACAGCAACCCCGGCGGCCTGCCGAAAGAGGTGTTCGACAACCTGCAGGCGCAACTCGCGGCGAATCGCGCGCAGTTCTACCATGACATTCCGGCCGGCCCGTTCTACGGCTACAACCGCGACGGCGCGACACCGTCGCAGGGCGTGATCTGGAACTGGTGGCGCCAGGGAATGATGGGCAGCGCCAAGGCGCATTACGACGGCATCGTCGCGTTCTCCCAGACCGACTTCACCGACGACCTGAAAAGCACCACGATTCCCGTGCTCGTGATGCACGGCGACGACGACCAGATCGTTCCGTATGCCGATTCCGGCCTGCTGTCGGCGAAGCTCGCCAGGAACAGCACGCTGAAGACCTACAAGGGCTTCCCGCACGGAATGCCGACGTCCAACGCCGACACGATCAACGCCGATCTGCTCGCGTTCATCCGCGACTGAGCCGGTGACCGTCGCTGCCTTCGACCGGCAATCGCCGGCCGGGGGCAGCCCCGGCTGCCGGCCGCCGCGCTGCATCCGCCTCACCCGATCCGGAGCGTCACTGCGCCGGCATCCGCACGTCGCCATCCACGCGTAACGTGCGCTTGCCGCGCGCGACATCGTATTCGACCGTCTGCGCCGGCGCCACCGAACCGTAGGACACGCCGTTCACATAGACGGTGCCGGCCTTCAGTTCGATCCTGTCCCCGTTGACCGTCGCGGTACCGTGTTCGCCCTGCAGGACCGCGCCCGCGCAGCCCTGGCGGGAAAAACTGCGGACCGACGAACCGGATATGCCGGCGGCCCCGCCCTGACCGGGCGACGCAAACGACGGGATCGCGGGCGTCGGCGCGCTCGATGCGCTCGCCGCGCGACATGGCGCGGTGTCGCCGCCATCGGCGGCGCGGGCAGCCCGGGGGAAGAGGAACAACGAGGCGAAGCCGAATGCGGCGAGCAATGCGATCTTCATGGATTGCGGTCGGTTCATGTCGATCTCCATCGTCGCTCGATCGGGTTGAACGTTTCGAGTATGCGCCCATTCCGCCAGCGTCGGCCATCCGATCGAATACCCGTCGCATCCACTGCGGCGGGTATCCGGAACCCATACGGGGTCACAACGACACCGCGCGCCATCGCGTTTTCCGTTCGACCGGGCGCGCTCCGAGTTCCACAACGTGCCGCTCTTTTCGACGCAGGCGGCCGTCGTCGGGCGACGCGGCCATCCGAAGCAGGACTGCCGCACGCTGCACGACCTCGTGGATGCGGAATGGCTGCTGACGTGGGGTCCGACCGATCAGGCATCGTTGCTCGATACGCTGTTCCGCAAGCACGGGATGCGCGTGCCGCAAACCATCCATCTCGCGCACTCGGTGTCGGTCGGGCTCGGCCTGCTCACGCAGACCGACATGCTGGCCGTCTATCCGTGGCCGTTCGTCGCGAGCGAGCGGCGCGCACGGAGAACGGCGCCTCCGCATGCTGACGACGCGCGCGGAAGCTGGATTCGCCGCCCGCGCGCGCCCCGCCTATTGCACGACCGCCTCCGCCGCCTGCCGCACGGCCGCAATATGCTCGGCCGCGACGTAGCCGAACGTCATCGCGGGCCCGATCGTCGAGCCGGGGCCCGGATAGGTCTTGCCCATCACGGCCGCCGACGTATTGCCGAGCGCGTAGAGCCCGTCGATCACCGAGCCGTCGGGCCGCAGCACGCGCGCATGCGCGTCGGTGCGCAAGCCGCCTTTCGTGCCGATCTCGCCGGGATCGATCCGCAGCGCATAGAACGGCGCACGCTTGATCGGCCCGAGGCACGGATTGGGCTTCGACGACGAATCGCCGTAATAGCGGTCGAACAGGTTGCCGCCCTTGCCGAACTCGGTATCGATGCCCGTTCGCGCATAGCCGTTCATCTGCTCGATCGTCTGCGCGAGCCCCTGCGCATCCACGCCGATCTTCGCGGCCAGCTCGGCCAGCGTGCCGGCGCGATAGATGACCGAGTCCAGCCAGCCGGCCGGCATCTTGCTGTCGGGCTGCACGCTGCCCGGCAGCAACACGCCGCACGGATAACGCTTCCGGTATTCGGCATCGAAAATCAGCCACGCCGGTACGTTGGCCCCGGTTTTCGCCTGGTCGGCATACATCGCGTGGATCACGTCCGGATACGGCGCTGATTCGTTGACGAAGCGCCGTCCGAGCCGGTTGACCATCACGCAGCGCGGCGCCGAGCGCTCGACGAACAGCCCGCGCTGCTTCTCCTCGCCCGGCACGCGCACCGTCGGCACACCCCACACGAAATCCATCAGCGCGACGCCGGCGCCGAGCGCGAGTCCCGCGCGGATGCCGTCGCCGGTGTTGATCGGCGGTGCCGCGCTCCATTCGGCGCGCGTCGGCTTCGGCAGATACTGGTCGCGCATCGCCTGGTTCGCTTCGAATCCGCCACACGCGAGCACGACGCCGTGCGTCGCGCGAATGCCGAACGGCCGGCCGTCGCGCTCGACGATCACGCCGTCCACGCGCGCGCCGTCGGTATGCAGCGAGCGCATCGGCGTATCGAGCCACAACGCCATGCCGCGCTGCGCGAGCGCCGCGCGCAGGCTCGCGACGAGCGCGTTGCCGAGCGTCAGGCGCCGGTCGCGCGGCGTACGGCGGCGCCATCTGAAATCGGTCGCATAGCGCAGCATCAGGCGCGCGGCGAGCCGCAGCCAGCCGCGCTCCTTCGCGAGAATCGTGTGCGCCTCGATCTGCGTCATCGCGATGCGCCCGCCGATCAGCGTGGCCGGCGACGGCGCGCGCAACGTGTCGAAATGCGCGCCGAGCCGCGCGGCATCGAACGCCGCCGGCTCCATCGTCCGGTAGCCGGGCTTGCCGCCCTTGCAATCCGGGTAGTAGTCGGGATAACGCGGCACCGCGTTGAAACGGGTGTGTGCGTGCTTCGCGAGATACGCGACCATCTTCGGGCCGTTCTCGAGATACGCGTCAATCCGCTGCGCGTCGAAATCCTCGCCGACCACATCGCGCAGATACGTAATCGCTTCGTCATACGAATCGTTTCCGCCGAGCGCGGCGATCTGGTCGTTGCAGGGAATCCAGATGCCGCCACCGGACACCGCCGTCGTGCCGCCGTAGACGGTGCTTTTCTCGACCACCAGAACTGACAGCCCCTGATCGTGCGCGCGCAGCGCCGCCGTCATCGCGCCCGCGCCGGAGCCCACCACCACCACGTCGTACGTGGCGTCGCCGAGCGGATCGTGTCGATCGTCGTGCATGATGGCCTCCCGTCAGATCGTCGCGAGCCGGCTCGCGGCATCGGCCGGCACGTCGGCGAGCTGGCGCCACGCGCCGTGCTCGCCGCGGTACTCGTGCACCTCGACGCGCGCGTGCTGCGCGGGCAACGCGGCCACGTCGGTATAGAACTGCCGATACCACTGGCGCAGCCGGTAGATCGGTCCGTCGCCCTCGCACAGCAGCGGGTTGTCGACGCGCGTCTTGTGATCCCAGATCGCGACGTCCTCGCGGAACGCCGACTGCGCGGCCTGCACGTAGCCGTCGACCATCGCGCGATTCTGTTCCTCCGTGAGCGCCGGATTCCGTTCGACCATCACGCCGAAGCGCAGCTCGAAGCTGTTCGTATCGATCGGCACGTGGCTGTTGAGCAGGATCGACCGGAGCGGCTGCCCATGCGCTTCGCCCGTCATCAGCGTGACGTGGTACGCCGGGCCGAAGTACGCGGAGTCGGCCGTCAGGCCGCCGCTGCCGGCGAGCCGCGTACTGCCGCCGCGCAGCTTCTGGTACGCCACCGGGCCCTCGAACGTATTGCAGAAGTAGTCGATCGGCGCGCCGTGCACGGGGCCGAAGTGCGCCATGTCGGACTGGTTGTCGATCAGCTCGCGGCAATTCGTGCCGATCACCCATTTGACGATCGCCCAGTCGCTCCATGCATCGGAGAAACACGCGGCGATGCGCGGAATCTCCACCGCCGGATCGGGCACGTTGCCCTCCGGATCGTTCCATACGAACAGCAGGCGGTTCTGCTCCAGCACCGGCCACGACTTGATGCGCGCCTTCGGCGGGATCCGCTGCGAATACGGAATCGCGACGCAGGTGCCGTCGCCGTCCCACGACCAGCCGTGAAACGGACACGCCAGCGCATTGCCTTCGACGTGTCCGCGCCCGAGGTCGGCGCCCATATGCGGGCAATAGCCGTCGAGGATCCGCAACCGTCCGTCCTCGCCCTGGAACACGACCACGCGCGTGCCAAACACCGACAGGCCATGCGCCCGGCCGTCGCGGTAGTCGTCGGCGAGGCCGAGGCAATGCCAGCCGCGGGCATAGCGCGCGTCGATCGGCGCCGCATGAATCCGGTGAACGGGATGCCGGCTGGCCGGCGCGAGTGATTCGGTCATGGATCGTCTCCTTCCAGTCGAGAGGCGCAGCCCTGCATCCGTATGGCGGACCTTGCCGGGAGCACGTCGGGCCGATCGATCCGCCCGAGCGCTATGTCACAAATTCTCTAATTTGTGACGCTCATAATGACACAAATTCCAATTTTGTGACAATGTGTGAGAAAATCCGGTGCTGACGCATTCGGTCGGCACACCGGCACATCGGGACGGGCCGCGCGACACACGGCATCGAGGAAGGGTATGGATCGGCAACTGCGCTGGGGCGACGCCAGCAGGATGGACAGCGTCGATGACGGGCGAAGCGCAATCCTGCGCGCGACGCTCGACGCGATGATCGAGCACGGGATCGACCGCCTGTCGATCGACGACGTCGCACGCCGTGCGAATATTTCGCGGCGCACGCTGTATCGGTATTTCAGTACGAAGAAGGCGTTGATCCAGGGCGTGATCGGCGTGCAGAACGCCGAGTTCTTCGACGAGATGCAGCGCGCTCTCACCGGCTTCGAGCAGGATTTCGAGGCCTACTGCGAAGAGAGCGTGTGCTTCGCGGTGCGCTACCGCGATCGTCATCACGGCGGCTTTCACCACAACTACCTGGCCACCAACCTGTCCACCGACGTGTTCGGCTACATCGTCGAGAACATCGCGCCGATGTGGCAACGCGTGCTGGAAAAACCGTATGGCGAATACGTCGCCGCGCACGGCGCACAGGTGCCCGCGCTCGACGACATCATCGCGCTGATCAGCCGCATCGGGCTCGCATACTGCCTCGTGCCGGCCGACGAGCCGGCAATGCGCGCGCAGATGCGCATCCTGCTGACGTTCCCGCGCGAGCCGGCCGGCAAGCCGGTCGCGGCGCGGATGAAGGCAGCGCGCTGAACGGCGACCTGCCGCACAACCCGGCCGATATCGTTCCTGCCGGCCCCGCCCCCATTCAACTCACACCGGATCACCCCATGACGACCTGCGGAGTTTCTGTCTCCGGCCGAACGCTCGATCGCGCCGACCTGCTGCTTCTCGTCGAAAGCTCGCCTGCACCGCTTCATCTGGAAGACTGCGACCTCGAAGGCGCGGACTTGTCGCGGCTCGACTTGCGCGGCGTACGGTTCGAGCGCTGCGCGCTCGCGGAAACGTCGTTCGTCGGCGCCACGCTCGCGCAAACCGCCTGGATTCGCTGCCGCGCGCGCCAGGCGAGCTTCGCGTCCGTCGATCTCGAAGACGCGCAGTTTCAGTCCTGCGACCTCAACAACACGAGCTGGCGACGCAGCAAACTCGGCTCGGCGCGCTTCGATGAATGCCGGTTGACCGGCGCCGATTTCGACGAATGCAAGACGCTCGGCATCGCGTTCTCGAACACATTGCTCGTCGGCGCGAGCTTGCGCCGCTTTTCATTCCGGAAGACGCGACTCGTCGCGCTCGACTTCTCGGACGCCGATCTCGCCGGCGCGGACTTTCGCGACGCCGTGTTCGAAGGCGGCAGCCTGCGCAACGCACATCTGAACGATGCCCGCTTCGACGGCGCCGACCTGCGCGACGTCGAGCTGGACGGCACGCCCAAGCTGCTCGCGTCGGGCGTGCTGCGCGGCGCGATCGTGTCGCACGACCAGGCCGCGCTGCTGATCGAGAATTTCGGGATTCGCGTCATGTGATGGCTGCGGCGTTGCGGCAACCGCAGCGCGGCCTGCAGCCGAACGACGCGCGCCGCCGTGGCGCACGTCGCACGCGATCAGAACCGGTGAATGATCCCCGCACCAAACGCGAACTGGTTACCCGTCGACGACGGCGCGCTGTTGAACCCGTCGCCCAGCGTCGTGGTCGCATCGACGATGCTGCCCGCGCCGCTCGTGCCGAGCGTCTTGCCCTTCGCGTGCTGATACGCTTCCAGCAGGTACAGCCCGGTACGCTTCGACAACGCGTAGTACTGCGACAGGTTGAACTGGTGATACTGCGCGCTGTCGGTGATGCCGTTCGACTCGGTCGCACGCGTATACGCATAGCCCGCGCCGAAATCCCACACCGCCGACGGCTTCCAGTGCAGCACCGCACCGGCCGTGTTGAAGATCGCGGTATTGAAGAATTTCGACGCCGAGCCAGGGATGTATTCGGTGTTGGTGTACGTGGCCGTCGCATCCCACGCGTCGCTGAACCGGTAGCTGAGGCCGACCGCGAACCGCTGCTGCGCCTTCGCGGTCTGGTAACCGTTCGTCAGCGCCGACACGCCGACCTGCGAGCCGCCGTTCGACGTCGTCGAATTCGCGCCCCATGTGCCGCCGGCCGTGTTCGCGTTGTTCACGCGCTCGAACGCGACGCCGACACCGAACGGGCCGGCCGCGTACTGGATGCCGGTCGCCCACGTCGAGCCGGCGTTCGTGCTGCCGGCCACACCGCCAAGCGAATACGAACCGCTCAGCGTCAGGCCGTACCATTTCGGCGACGTGTATTCGATCGTGTCGTTCGCGCGGTAGATGGTGTCGAGCCCGTCGACGTCGCCCGGATGCGCGCCGTAGTAGCCGGTGACCCACGTGGTCGGACTGAACGGCGCCATCGTCTGGTAGTACGACGCATATTGCCGCCCCGCGGTCAGCGTGCCGTACGTCGCGTGGGTCAGCCCGACCCACGCCTGCCGGCCGAACATCGCATCGGTGTATTGCGTGGCACCCGAAGCCGAATTGAATCCCGATTCGAGCGTGAAGATCGCCTTCGCGCCGCCGCCGAGGTCTTCGGCGCCCTTCAGCCCGAACCGGCTGCCGGCCCACACACCCTGGTTCATCCGGACGACGGACTTGCCGCCGCCCGTCGAGCCGAGCGTCGTCGCGTTGCTCTGGTAGCCGATCCCGTTGTCGACGATCCCGTACAGCGTCACGCTGCTCTGCGCGAATGCCGGTGCGACCGCCGCCATCGCGACGCCGGACGTCAGCACCGCCCGCAATGCCTGCTTCTTCATCGATCAGTCTCCTTCCTTGCCTTGTTGAGTGGTGAATGCGTTGTTGTGGTGGCGGCTCGCCATCGCCGGATCACGGTCGATACACATGCCAGCCGTTGCCGCCCGTGCAAACGAGTTGCGAACCCCTGACCTGGCATTGCGCCTCGTACCCCGGCGAGTACAGCCATTCGCCGGCCCAGTGCAGGTCGACGTACGGGTCGGCCTTCGGCGTGTCGGCGACGAAACTGGCCGCATCGTCGGTGCTGCCGGCGCCGGTGTAGCGCGCGGTGGCCGGATACGGAAACACCGGGCGCGTACGCGTCGTATTGCCGTTCGCATCGACGATCGACGCGACGATCCGGCCGGGCGTTGCGCCCGTCTCGGTCCACGCCATCAGCGGCGTGAGGACATCGAACACGTTCGGCCCCTGCCCGCCGCCGCAGTGCGCGACACCCGGGAACAGGTAGAAGCGCGCGAAGCGCTCGACGTTCGTATCGCCCATGTCGCGCTTCATCGCTTCGTAGTACTCGATGCTCGAACGCGGCGAGATGTGCTGGTCCTCCAGCCCGTGCCACAGCAGCAGCTTGCCGCCGCGGCCGGCGAAGCGGCCGAGGTCGGGGTCGGTCGCGGCCATGTAGTTCGACACCGGCACCGTCTTCGCGAACGCGTCTACCGAGAATTTCAGGTCGCCGATCGTCGCGGCCGGATACGACGCGTTGTAATAGTCGAGATAGCGCAGAAACGGCAGCACGAAGCTGATCGTGCCGCTTGGCGCGGCCGCGGTCGCCGGAACGAACAGGTCCCAGTTCAGCTCCGAGCCCCATTCGCGCGACACGGGCGGCTCGAGCCGCGTACCGTTCGCCGCGGTCGCGCCATCGTGAATCCGGCGCACGACGTCGGCTTCCTGCGGCGTCAGACAGGTCGCGGTGGATTGCCCCTTCGCGCAGACGAGCGTCGCGGGATCGAACCGGCATGCGCGCGGATTGTCGATCACGCCGTCGACCACGCCATCCAGCCCGTCGCACGCCTTCAGCACAGCCGCGTGCAGCATCGGCAGCTTGCCGGCGAGCAGGATCGCGTTGCCTGTCTTCGGGTCCGTGTTGACCGCGGCCGGCCACGCATGGTGGAACGTGTTCTGCACGATCACGTCGTTGGCGGGCGCACCGGCGGCGATGCCGTCGAAGTCGTCGGGGAAACGCTGCGCTTCCATCAGCGCCTCGCGGCCGCCGTCCGAACAGCCGTCGAAATACGCGTATCGCGCGGGCCGTCCATAGAACTTCGCGATGATGGCCTTCGCGACCTGTGCGGTCGCGTGTTCCGCGCGATAGGCGAAGTCGAGCTTCGCCTTCGGGTCGAGCGCCCACGAGCCGTCGTTGCCGCCTTCGTGCCCCATGTCGGTCGCGGCCATCGCGATCGTGCCGTTCGTCACCGGAACGCAGGTCGATGCCATCGGCGCGTTGACCGACAGGTTGCCACACAGGCCGCCGCAGCCGGTTTGCAGATAACGCAGCGTCCAGCCCTGGGTCGGCAACTGCAGTTCGAACAGCGACGCGCCCGGGCCGATCGTGCCCTTCACGTCGCATACGGGGGCGGGCAGCGCGTTGGCCCCGACGACCGTGCCGGCCGGCAGCAGTACCGCCGACGTGATCGTCACCGTGCCGTCGGTCACGCCGCTCAGGTCGAGCGCCGCCACCGACGGGCACGACATCGCCGGCATCACGGCCGGCAGATTCGCGAGGCCGTTCGCGGCACTTGCGGCGTTCGCCGCGGCGGGCCAGCCGGCCAGCGCCGCGCACAACCAGACGACGCCGATTGCCCATATCCGAACGAGCGCGCCACGCCGGACATCCGCCACGCGACGCCGCGCGTTCAACCACCACCCTGCCCTGCAGTTCGCCTGCATGTCTGTCTCCTTGTCGTTCCGTTCGATATGCCGCTCGCCCGGAACGAGCGATGCGGCAACGTTGCGAAGGTGCTGCGGTAAACCGGATAAAGCCGACCGATCCGGCTTGTCGCGTGTTACTTCATCAGTATGACTAAGTGCTGTATCCGAACCCGTTGCGAAGAAGCCTGAATCCCATCCGATTCGTTTATCGACGCCGGCCGACCGCGGCCTTACGCGGGTTCCATACCGTATTCGCGCTTGACGCGATCAACCTGTGGCGACGCGATATGCGCAAGAAACCGTGCCGCGGCTGCGCGGTCCTGCGCGGTATTGCAGATCGCTGCCGAGAACACCGTCACGGACTGAGCGGCATCCGGCAGCGCGCCGACAACGGCGATGCCCTGTACGTGCATCAGCTCGCTCAATTGCTGAAAACCGAGTTCAACATCGCCGGACGCGATCAACGCACCGACCGGCACGCCTGGCGGCGCCTGGACGAGACGCGGCGCGATCTCGTCGGCGATGCCCCAACGCGCGAACAGACGACTCAGGTGCGTGCCGCTTGGCCCCGTCGAATAGCCGATCCGGCCGGCCCGCAAGACGGTGTCGCGCAACGCGGCGTCGGTGCCGATCTCCGGCCGCACACGGCCCGCCGCAATCGCGACCGCAATACCCGAGCGCGCGATCGCCACGCGGCTGCGCGGATCGACATGGCCGTCTGCCGCCAGCCGCTCGATCGCATCGGACGCCAGCACGAGAAAGTCGAACGGCTCGCCTTCTCGCACGCGCCGCGCCGCATCGACGCCGCCGACCGACGTGATCGCGACACGCGTGCCGGTCTCGTGTTCGTAAGCGGCCGCAAGCCGCGCAAGCAGCGACCGCGTCGCCATCGACGAAATGCCCGTGACGGCGCCCGTCGCGCCCGGTGTCTGCTCCATCGCCACCGCCCGCATCAGTCGATGTAACGCAAGCCGGCCTGTCGCAACGGCTCGCGCATGTCGTACATGTCGAGACCGAGCACGCCAGACGCGAGCTTCGCGCGCTTCGCGGCTTCGTTCGCCTCGCGCGCGACGGCCTTCTCGAGCACCTGTGCCGCGCGTGCGGCCGGCACCGCGACCACGCCGTCGTCGTCGGCGACGATCACGTCGCCGGGATTGACGAGCGCGCCCGCGCAGACGACCGGCACGTTCACCGAGCCGAGCGTCGCCTTGATCGTGCCTTTCGCCGAAACAGCCTTGCTCCAGACCGGGAACGGCATCGCCTCGAGCACCGCGACGTCGCGCACGCCGGCGTCGATGATCAGTGCATGCGCGCCGCGCGCCTTGAAGCTCGTCGCGAGCAGGTCGCCGAAATAGCCGTCGGTGCAATCCGCGGTGACCGCCGCGACGACCACGTCGCCGGGCTGAATCTGTTCGGCCGCGACGTGCATCATCCAGTTGTCGCCCGGATGCAGCAGCACCGTGACGGCGGTGCCGGACGCGTGCGCGTGCGGATAGATCGGCCGCATGTACGGCTTGAGCAGCCCCGTGCGGCCCATCGCCTCGTGCACCGTCGCCGAGCCGAGCGCGCCGAGGCGCGCCGCGACATCCCGGTCCGCACGATGGATCGTGCGGTACACCACGCCAAGTTCAGTCATGTTCACAGCCCCTTCGCTTTCAGTTGCGCATCCAGGCGCGGATACACGCGCCGTGCATTGCCTTCGTAGATCTTGTGACGCGCCTGCGCATCGAGCGACGATGCTTCGATGTAGCGCTTCGTGTCGTCGTAGTAATGGCCGGTTTCGGGATCGATGCCACGCACCGCGCCGATCATCTCGCTCGCGAACAGGATGTTGTCGACCGGAATCACGCCGGTCAGCAGGTCGATGCCCGGCTGGTGATAGACACACGTATCGAAGAACACGTTGTTCAGCAGGTGATCCTTCAGCAGCGGCTTCTTCAGCTCCTGCGCGAGCCCGCGAAAGCGCCCCCAGTGATACGGCACCGCACCGCCGCCGTGCGGAATCACGAAGCGCAGCGTCGGGAAATCGCGGAACAGGTCGGAAGTCAGGCACTGCATGAAGGCCGTCGTGTCGGCGTTCAGGTAGTGCGCGCCCGTCGTGTGGAAGCACGCGTTGCAACTCGTGCTCACGTGGATCATTGCGGGAATGTCGTACTCGACCATCTTCTCGTAGATCGGGTACCAGTAGCGGTCCGACAGCGGCGGGCTCGTCCAGTGGCCGCCGGAAGGATCGGGATTCAGGTTGATCGCGACGTTGCCGTATTCCTCGACGCAGCGCACGAGCTCCGGAATGCAGGTCGCGACGTCGACGCCCGGGCTCTGCGGCAGCATCGCGGCCGGCACGAAGCGATCGGGAAAAAGGCGATGCACACGGTGGCACAGCTCGTTGCACACGGCCGCCCAGGTGCTCGACACCGAAAAATCGCCGATGTGATGCGCCATGAAGCTCGCGCGCGGACTGAAGATCGTCAGGTCGAGACCACGCTCGCGCATCAGGCGCAACTGGTTGTGCTCGATCGATTCGCGCAGTTCGTCGTCGCCGATGTGCAGCTCGGCCACCAACGGCCGCTCCGACGGGCTGCCGATCGCCGCGACCTGACGATTGCGCCACGCTTCCAGCGCCTTCGGCGCAGTGGTGTAGTGGCCGTGAATGTCGATGATCATTGATGCTCCTGCGTTTGATGATAGGTCCGGCACCCTGCCGGCAGCCGCGCCGGACAGCGGTTTCCACACGCCGTCAGTGCGCCGGGTTTTCCAGTTTCTGCGGTTCGGGCGGGCTCGCGCGCTGCGTCGTCATGATCGCGATCGCCGCCAGCGCGGCCGGCACCGCGAGCATCGACAGGATCGCGTCGAACTTCCAGCCGACCCCGAGCAGCGCACCGCCGATCGCCGAGCCGAAGATGCTGCCGAAGCGGCCCATGCCCAGCATCCAGCTCACGCCGGTTGCGCGCGCAACGGTCGGATAGCGTCCCGGCGCATACGCGTTCAGCCCCGTCTGCGCACCGCTCATGCAGAAACCTGCCGCGAACACCAGCAGCGCGAGCGACGACGACAGCACACCAGTCCACGCGAGCACGGCCACGCACAGCCCGCCGCCGAGATACGCGGCGCCGATCACCGGCGCCGGCCGCACGCGGTCCATCAGCCAGCCCACGCCGATCGCGCCGATCGTGCCGCCGATCTGGAACATCGCGGTCACGTTCGCCGCCGTGCTGACGGACAGGCCCGCGTCCTTGATCAGCGTCGGCAGCCAGCCGGTCAGCAGATAGATCACGAGCAGGCCCATGAAGTACGTGATCCACAGCGACAGCGTCACGCGGCCATATCCCTGCGAGAACAGCACGCCGATCGGCTTGCGCGTCGGCAGCGGCGGCTCGTTCGACACGAACGTCTCGTCGCCGCTGAACTGCCCGCCGCACACGCGGTTCAGCAGTGCGCCGATGCGCTGCGACGGCGCGCCGCGCACGGCCATCAGTCGCGCCGATTCCGGCAGCAGCCACAGCTGCAGCGGGATCAGCAACAGCGGCAGCGTGCCGCCGAACAGCAGCACCGCGCGCCAGCCGTGCAGCGGAATCAGCCAGCCGGCGACGAAGCCGATCAGCGCCGAGCCGAGGTTGAAGCCGGTGAACATCACGGTGATCATCAGCGCGCGCATCCGTAGCGGCGCGTACTCCGACAAAAGCGTCGTCGTGTTCGGCATCGCGGCGCCCAGACCGATGCCGGTCAGCAGGCGCAGCATCGCCATCTCGAACGGCGAATGCGCGTGCGCGGTCACGATCGTGAACACGCCGAACAGGAACACCGACGCGATCAGCACGCGCTTGCGCCCGAACCGGTCGGCGCTCGGGCCGGCCACCAGCGCGCCGATCACGAGCCCGATCGGCGCGGCGCTCATCACGAGCCCGAACTCGGGCCGCGAGATCGCCCAGTCACGAATCACCGAAGGCGCAACGAACCCCATGATCGCGACGTCCATCCCGTCGGCGATCACGACGAGGCAGCACAGCACGACCAGCAGCCACTGGTAGCGCGAGACCGGCCGGTCGTCGATGAACGACTTGATGTCGATTGTCTTGCCACTTGCCATCATCTATCTCCTGTCTCCTTGGCGACGATCGTTCATATCGATTCGTCGTCCTATTTATACGGCCTGGCATGCTGCCGGATTTCCGTCCTGGAAGGCGCCGCGCTGCCGCGTGCTCCTTCGTTACGCGTTACGGATTGCGTTTCTCCCCGGCGCCGTCCCAGCCGAGCGTGCCCGCACTCTTGCCGGCCACCGAGTACAGCGCGCCCGGCGCATTGCGCGTGCGCTGGAAATCCTCCAGCGATTCGCCGCGCATCGCCGCGTAGATGTGCAGGTTCGATACGCCCGTCACCGCGCCCAGCTTTTCCAGCAGGAAGAAGATCACGCCATGGCGCAACAGGCCCGGCCAGTCGCGCTGGCGGATCAGCTCGCGCTCCTGCGTGCTGAGGCCCGCCGCTTCGAAGCTCGCTTCCGGGTCGCTCAGGAACTGCGCGCGATGCGCGGGTTCGATCATCCGGTGCAGATAGTCGTTGATCCGGTACGCGCGGACGGCGCGCTCGATCGTGAACGGATACGTGCCCGGCAGCGTCTCGACGCCGGCCAGCTCGGCCGCCAGCCGTTGCCGGTGCCGTTCGGCCGCCACCTCGTCGACGTCGGTGTCCGCGGGCTCGTAGACGGCCGTCGCGATCCCCGTCATCGATGGCAGGTAGTAGCTGCGATGACGGCACACGACACCCGCCGGCAACGCACCGCGCATCGTGAGCCACATCACGACCTCGGCCCCTTCGAAGCCGCCGAGCGTCGCGTATTCGCCGAGCGTCATGCCGGCGAGACGTTCGGGGTCGCGCTCGAACAGGTCGAGAAAGCGTGCGTCCCATTCCGGATTGTTGAAGCCCGAGCGCTCGCCGTGCACCTGGTGCGACAGCCCGCCGGTCGCGACGATCGCCACGCGCAGGTCTTCCGGATAGCTCTCGATCGCGCGCCGCAGAGCCTGCCCGAGCCGGTAGAAGCGGCGCGCGGACGGCACCGGCAACTGCAGCACGCCCATCTGCAGCGGCACGAGCCGCACCGGCCAGTCGGGCCGGTGCGGACACAGCACCGACAGCGGCGAGAAGCAGCCGTGGTCGAGCGGCTTGTCCTGGAAGAACGACATGTCGAACTCGTCGGCCATCAGCGACTGGCCGATATGCGCGGCCAGCGCCGGATGACCGGCGATCGGCGGCAGGTCGCGCGCGCCGCCGCCCTCGTCCGCCGGCTGCCACTGCGGCCCGACGCCCAGCGAGAACGCCGAGTAGTGATCGAAGAAGAACGACGTCACATGGTCGTTGTAGATGAACAGCAGCACGTCGGGGCGCTTCTCGGCGAGCCACCCGGCGAGCGGTGCGAAGTTTTCGAAGATCGGCGCCCAGGCCGGATCGTCCTGCTTGTTCTTGTCGAACGCGAACCCGATCGTGGGCGTGTGGGAGGCCGCGATGCCCCCGATAATCCGTGCCATGCCTGTGCTCCTTCGTGATGCTCGAATGCGGCCCGGCCTCGCCGTCCGCAACAGATTGAATGCGTGCGTGTTCGCCGGCTACGCGCGGCCGTACGGCTGCGGCGCGAAGCTGCGCTTGACGACCAGCGCGAGCGGCATCGGGTGCTGCGCGCCGACCGACACCAGCGCTTCGTACACCCGGATCAGCACCGCGCCCGTCAGGCCGCCGCGGATACCGGCACGTACCGTGCCGGCAAACGGCGCGCGCGCCTGCACGGCGTCCGTCGCGCTGCCTGCGACCGGATCGCCGGCCCCGACGATGTACTGTCGTCCCATTGCGCCGCCTCGCTCGTGAGTTCGGGCGGCGCACTCGGCCAAGCCCTTTCGTGATCGGACCAACAATGAATCAGATGGCGGTCCGATGCGCCGGCCACCGCGCTTGTGCAGTGCCCGGGATCGAAATTACTCATTCGGTGGCCTGGCCAGACAGTCAGGGCAAACCCTAATAAACCGATGAAACCGCATGCCCGACGAGCTTTCAGGCGGCATGCGATCGGCCGCGTCAGCGCCCGGAAGGCCCGCCGGATATGGCGCTCGCGCGCGGGCTCGCCCGCGGCCGCCGGCACCGCGATACCGCCGCGCGCTTCACAACCGATAAATAAAACAGATAGATCGATAAGCACGACGCAAGCTCCGGCGCCACCGTTCCGGTAAAGTCGGTCAACCGTCGACACGACGCGCGCAGACCCACCGACCGCCCCATGGACGACACCGAACTACCGAACCTCGCATGCCTGTACGCGGTGCAGCGCGTGGCCGAAACCGGCAGCGTGAGCCGGGCGGCCGCGACGCTATTTCGCGCGCAGTCGGCCGTCACGCGTGCGGTGCAGGATCTCGAAACGACCCTCGGCGAGGCGCTGTTCGACCGCAAGCCGTCGGGAATGCTCGCGACGCCGGTCGGGCGTGCGGTATTGAAACGCGGCGAGCGCGTGTTCGCCGAACTCGGTGCGCTCGCGAACTGGTGCGCACTGCGCCAGTCGCGCCGCCGCGCGTCGGCCGACGGCGGGCTGCCCGCATACCTGCTCAGCACGCGGCGGCTGCAACTGTTCTCGACGCTTGCGCGGCACCGGCACATGCCGAGCGCGGCACGCACGCTCGGCGTCACGCAGCCGGCCGTCAGCAGCGCGATCCGGATTCTCGAAAGCGGTGCGGGGTTCGCGTTGTTCCATCGCCATCCGCGCGGCCTGCTGCTGACGACCGACGGCGAAACATTCCTGCTGCACGTGCGGCGCGCGCTGAACGAGTTGCGGCACGTCGCCGACGACGTCGCCGCGTTGCACGGCAGCATCCAGGGCGTCGTGACCGTCGGCGCGCTGCCGCTCGGCCGCACGCTGATCCTGCCCGAAGCGGTCGCACGCGTCGTC
Source organism: Burkholderia sp. WTPI3 (assembly GCF_021483755.1). Classification (NCBI taxonomy): domain Bacteria; kingdom Pseudomonadati; phylum Pseudomonadota; class Betaproteobacteria; order Burkholderiales; family Burkholderiaceae; genus Burkholderia; species Burkholderia sp. WTPI3. The sequence goes on from NZ_JAGIXF010000043.1 coordinate 39,887, forward strand.
ACGCGCTTCCCGAAAGTCCGCGTGATCACCGACGAAAGCGCATACGAAGCGCTCGTCGCCGGCGTGCGCGCCGGCGACATCGACTTCATCCTCGGCGCGTTGCGCGCGAGCGATCCCGCGAGCGATCTCGAGAACGAACGCGTGATGTCGGAGAGCCTCGTGGTCTTGGCGCGGCACGATCATCCGCTCGCGAGCGTGCGCAACCTGGGGCTCGGGAGCGTGGCCGACGCACAATGGATCCTGCCGCGCAGCCACTCGCCCGCGCGCGGCCTGTTCGAATCGCTGTTCCGGCGCATGAAGCTCAAGCCGCCGATGCCGACGGTCGAGAGCGCCGACCTCGCCGTGATCCGCGGCGTGCTGCTGCACACCGACATGCTGGCGGTGCTGTCCGCGCAGCAACTGCACTACGAATGCGAAGCGGGGCTGCTGACCGTGCTCGATGTGCCGATGCGCGAGACGACCCGAGACATCGGCCTGATGACGCGCGCCGGCAGCCCGCCGTCGCCGGCCGCGCGCGCGCTGATCGACGCGATTCGCGTCGTGGCGACCGAAGTCGCGCGCACGCCGCACGCCATGGCCGCACGATAACGAAAGCACATGGCCGCCGCGCAACGCGACTATCGCGGCGCGGGCTAGGCGCGCGAAGGCGCCGGCGCGAACGTGGCTTCGATGAACCGGATCACGTCATCGAGCGACGACGTGCAGGTGGCGCCCGGCGCGAGTTCCCGGAACGCGCCGTCCGGGCCGAAGCAAACGAGCGGCTTGCGCCAGCGCTGCGCAAGCGCGATTTCCTCGGCCGTCCCGTGGCCGCCGGGCAACGCGACGATCAGGTCGCTGCTCAGCACGTTCACGTAATTGCGGTTGATCGTGTGCGGATCGGCGCCCGGTTCGCGGCGCGGCAGCGGCGTGAGGATCGGGATCTCGACGAACGGATGCGGATAGCCGTCGAGCGGCACGAAGCCGGCATGTGGATCGGCTTGCGTCGGCAGGATGCCGATCGAGCGCCCGGCGCGCGCCGGCACGGCGGCGAACGCACGCGCGACCGCGAGCATCACGCCCTGCCCGCCGCCCGTCAGAAGATTGAAGCCGGCGTGCGCGAGCCATGCGCCGAGCGGCTCCGAAAACGCGAGCCACGGCTCCTTGCCCGAGCCCATCACGCCGATCGTCAGTTTGTCGCGTTGCATAGGGAATTCCGGTGGAGATCGTCAAGTTGTCTTGAGTAGCGTCGACGCGCTGCGTCGAGCCGGGCTGCACATGCCGCTATTCGAGTTCGACGCCCTTGAGCTCGGGGATCAGGAACAGCGTCGCGACCATGTCGAGCACGTAGAGACCGGCGAGCAGCGCGATCGCCGTCTGGAACGAGTAGTGCGCGGCCAGCGCACCGACCGCGACCGGCCCGAACCCGCCGATCGCGCGGCCGATATTCCACAGCACGTTCTGCGCGGTCGCGCGCGCGGCCGTCGGATAGCCTTCGGACATCAGCGTCCCGTATCCGCCGACCATCCCGTTGACGAACATCCCCATCAGCGCGCCGGCCCACAGCATCGTCGCCGGATCGGACAGGCGCGCATACGCGATGACCGTCACGACCGCGCCGAGCTGGTACAGCAGGAACGTCGGCTTGCGCCCGATGCGATCGGCGAGCTGCCCGAACACCCACACGCCGGCCATCATTCCGATCACGGTCGCCGCCGTCCATAGCCCCGACTTCGTCAGCGAGAAGCCCATCTGCTTCGACAGGAAGGTCGGCAGCCAGATCATGATCCCGTAGTAGCCGAAGTTCTGGACCGCGCAGAGGATCACGATGCCGAGGCTCGTGCGCGCAGTACGGCCATCGGCGACGAGCATCCGGAACGTGTTGGCGCGCGGCTGCGTCGCGCGCTGCACGAACACTTCCGGCTCGTGCAGCCGGTTGCGCAGCACCCACGCCAGCAGCGCGGGCAGCACACCGACAACGAACATCCCGCGCCAGCCGAGCGCGACGTAGCACGACACGCGCGCCCGCTTGCTCGCCGGCCATGCTTCCGCAGCGAGCGCCATGCCGATCCCGAACTCGCCGCCGAGGCCGATGCCGGCGATGGTCCGATAGACGAGCAGATCGCGGAAGCCCTGCGCGAACGCGCAGAGGCCGGTGAAGATCGCGAACAGCAGGATCGTCCAGGTCAGCACGCGCACGCGTCCGTAGCGGTCGCTCAGGGCACCGAACAGAATGCCGCCTGCAACCGCACCGATCAGCGTCCACGTGACCAGCGCGCCGCCCTGCCCGGGCGTCAGTTGCAGCGCCGCGGTGATCGCGGGCAGCATGAAGCCGAGGATCAGCAGGTCGAAGCCGTCCATCGCATAGCCGATCGCCGAGCCGGCCAGCGCCTTCCACGCGTAAGCGCCGACCTGTTCCCCGCGCGGTGCCGCCCGGTCGCCGAGCGCCGAAGATTTCATGTTTGCCGCCATCGTGTTGTGCCGGAAATGTCCGGGCGACATTCTAAGGCCAGTTGCCGCGCGTGACCGGCCGGTCAACGGGTTCAGGCGGAAAAGCACCGCGTCCCGCCTTCCGGAACGGGAAGCGGGACGCGAAAAGTAATCTGTTTGAAAGATGGAGCGGACGACGCCGCGCTTGCGCGGGACATCGAAAGGACAGGACGGTGACACCTGGCCGGAATCCCCGCCGGCGCGTGTCGAACGGTGCCGGAGCGGCTCCGGCGCCGTGCTGGATCAGCCCTGGTCGTCTCCGGGCCACCACGTTTTGGCCTCGCGGTCGACGAGCAGCGCGCCGAGGTCCTTGCCTTCGAGCCATTTCGGCTTCGGGCCGCGGCCCGACCACGAGCGCCCCGTCGTCGGATCGTAATACTTGGCGGGCGACTTGCGTTTTCGCTGGACGATATAGCCGAGGGCGCTCAGCACTTCCTGCTGCGAGATTCCCAACAGCTCGACCTGTTCCTTGAATGCCGCGAGCGCGGCCTGCTTCTCCTTCTGCTTGGCTTCCGACAGCTTGATGTTCAGGTCCCGAAGTTGTGCTTCGAGTTCCTGCAGGGCCTGGGTCATGTACTCATCCTCTTTGGGCATGTTTTTATTCAAAAAACGTCCGATGGCTGAACCTATCACGAAGTTCCGCCAATCAGTGTTGCGATATGTGAATCGTTTGCCTGAACCCGAAAGGCTTTCGAAGTTTGCCGAGGGCAAATGCCAGCGTCGAAAGCCGGACCGATCCGGCGCGCAACACGTGGCCCACCGCACGCGAACGCGTGGCGAACCGTGGGCAGCGACCTCCTCGCCGCCAGGCGCCGCCCCCTGCACGGGCGCGACATGGCGCGAATGATAGCAGCGCGCAAGCGTCGTGTTTGAAGACTTTTTCGATCCGGCCCGCGCCCGTGTCGGTGAACGGCGCGCGGCGACGCGCGCACGACGATTTACGTGCCCGGGCTGCGTGTATCCCACGTTATCCGGTCGAACAGCGCCTGCAGCTTCGCGCCGCGCGCGGGGTTCAGCGCGGCGGCGTGCGCGACCCGCCCGGCCAGGTGCGCGCGGAAATCCGCGTGGTTTGCACGATTCTGCGATGCCGGCCCGTGACGGATGCAGTTGGTCAGGATGGCTTTCAGCAGATCGAACGCGTCGCGCGCGAGGTTCGGGTGACGGTTGACCACGACGCCGGCCAGTTGCTGCCGTGTGCCACGCCGCATCACGCGCGTCTTGCGCAACTGCAGCGCGAAGCCTTCGTCGAACGCGATCGCGGCGACCCGGCGTTCCAGCCGCCCGGCGTCGCGCGCGAGAACGTCGCCACCCGAGAACGCAAGATCGTCCGCATAGCGCGTGTAGGTCGCGCCGAGCGAACGCGCGAGCGCGGCGAGCCGCATGTCGAGGCGAAACGCGCACAGGTTCGCCAGCGCCGGCGACGTCGGCGCCCCCTGCGGCAGATGCCGGTAACGGTAGCGCTGACGGGCGGCCCAGTCGAGCCGGTCGCGCAGGTCGGGCGCGAGCAGCCGCGCCGACGGCACGCGGTTGGTGCACAGCGCGGTCAGCGTCCGCGCGACCTCGACCGGATAGCCGAGCGTGTCGAACAGCGCATGGACCCGCGCCGCCCGCACCGACACGAAGAAATCCGCGAGATCGAAACGCACGACGACGTCGCGATCCGCATGCGGCGCGGCGAACGACACGATCCCGCACGCCTTGCGAAAACCGTGCACCGCTTCGTGCGGCGGAACGCGATCGAGCAGCCCGTGCAGGATTCGCCGCTGCGCTTCGCGCAGCCGGCCCTTCGGTATTTCGATCAGCCGGCAGCCGCCGCTGCGCTTGTCGTATCCCGTGTACGTGTAGTGATGCAGCGGCGTGTCGGCGCTACGCGCGTCGACGCGCCAGCGATCGGACAGCCAGTCGAGCTCGGCCGCGCTCACGCCGAGCCACTCGGCAAGATCGCCGCATGTCGGCCAGAGCGGTACGTCGCAGCCGGCGAGCCGGGGCGGCAACGGCCGCTGCGCCGCCGGCCGCCGCACGACGCGAATCACGACCGGCCGATGCGGGCCGTACCACGCGTTCAGGAACGCCGGCGCGTCGGCCAGCATGCCGGCGAGCCGGTCGGTATCGACGTCGGCCCACTGCGCGCCGAAGCGTGCCAGCGCGTCGTCCGACACGTCGTGTGCCCATGGCGGCGCGGCGCCGAGCACGGCCGCGATCCGGTCGACGACGCCGCCGCGCTCCGGCGCACCGGCCAGCATCGCTTCGGCAATCGTGCGGACGGTATCGAACAGGGACGCGTGCATGAGGAAGAATGGGCGGGACGATGAGTCAACGTGACAGGTGCTGCGAGAGCAGTCTTTGCGCAACGCGCAATCTGCGCTCTTGCGACGCATCGGCGTGTCGATCTCATCCACGGGGTAGCCCCGTGGTCCTGGAACATCGGCTGCCTGTTCCGGGGGGGGTGCTTGACCCACCGCCCCGCGACGCGACTTTACTGGCCGCGAACGCGGGGTGTCAATTCGAGGGTCGCGCGCCGCTCATGCGCGCCGCGAAAAAAGCTCGCTGAACGCGATCGGCGACACGCCAACACCGGCCATGTTGTTCAGCATCATCGCCCAGGTCGCTTCGTCGACACAGACCGGAAACGATCGCACGCGATTCGCGAGCAGCCAGTAGGTGCGCGTCATGCCGTCGCTCATCGCGACTTCGTAGCCGCTGCCCTCGAGCCAGTAGCCGACCGGCGGCAGCGTGACGGGTTCGAGACGGCCGGCCCTGAACGCGGCGGCAGCCGTCGAGAACTTGCGATCGAGCGGCATGATGCGGCGCGGCACGCAATCCTGCGAATCGGGCCGGGGAAAGGCCGGGCTCGTGCCAAGCCACAGCGCATAGAACCGGTCGGCATCGAGATGCACGACGTAGCGTTCCGTTTCGCCGGGCGTCGCGGCCAGATAGCAGTCGGCCTGGCCGGGAACGGGCACGCGCCAGGTCGCGCGCCTGGCGCTCAGGTCGACCAGCTCGCATGCCTGCGGGCGCGGCTGAATGGGCGATGGTCGGCTGGCGTCGCGCAGGTCGCGCGCGCGATCGAGTCCGATACGAAGACGTGTCAGCATGGGCCCTCTCTCTTTCTTGATTTGTTCGAATGAGTCAGGACATCGGCGAACCAGTCCGGCGCCCTGACGCTCCCCGGCACTCGGGAACCTGCGCAGTGTATCGCCATTCCGTGCACGCACGATGACCGGGGGCACCGTGCCGCGGCACCCCGGCGCGCCGGCTTTACGGCAGCGGCGGCGCGTTGCGCAGCACGGCTTGCAGCGCGGTGTCGAACGGCGTCGCCCGGTCGATCCCGAGCACGCGCACGCGCGATGCATCCAGATGGCAGTCGTACGGACGCGGCGTCGCGTCGGACGGCTGGTCGATTGGCATGAGCGATGCGTCAATGCCGAACGCGGCCGCGATCCGCCGCGCGATGTCGTACTTCGTCATCGGTTCTTCGGCGGACCAGTGACGGATGCCCGTGACGGACGCGTCCGCGAGATGCCGCAGCGTCAGGTCGCGGATGACCTGTGCGACGTCCGGCGTGTAGGTCGGGTAGCGGATCGCCCACGCGTCCATGCCGACTGCCGGTGCGCCCGGCCGCGCGGACGCGACGATCGCCGGCACGAGGCTCGTGACGGCCGACTCGCTCCAGTCGACGATCGGGCCGTACAGCAACGGCAGGCGCAGCACGCAGGAGAGCGGCGACGCGGCGAGCAAAGCCGCTTCGCCCTCCAGCTTCGTGCGGCCGTAGATGTTCAGCGGGTTCGGCGTCGCGTCTTCGCGGTAAGGCGCGGCCTTGCCGTCGAATACGTAGTCGGTGGAAATGCCGAGCGTCCACGCGCCGTACCGGGCGGCGAGCGCGCCGATGCGGGCCGGGGCGTCGACGTTGATCGCGCGGGCGCCCGCCGGATCGCGCTCGCAAACGTCGGGGCGGCGTTCGGCGGCACAGATGATCACGGCGGCCGGCCGGCGTGTGTCGAACAGATGCTCGAGGGCCGGCTGGTCGAGAACGTCGAGCGTGACGACGTTGTCCGGCGGCAATGCGACGCGGGCGGTACCAGCGCGTTGCGGATTCCGGATCGTCGCGATCAGGTCGAGCGACGATTCGCGCGACAACGACGCGGCGACTGCGCGGCCGAGCAGGCCGGCGGCGCCGATGAGAAAGATGGTCGGATGCGGCACGATAGTCGGCGATGAACGGGAAACATGGGGCTTCCAATCTATACGGGAACCGGCAGCCGATGTCGAGCTCCGCCGGACGTGGGCGACACGCGCCATGAAAAAACCCGGAGCGCGATGGCGCGCACCGGGCCCGTCATGCCGCACGAACTGCCGTGCTATCTCACTTCCGGTCGAGCGAATACCGCCCCGGCCCGGTCACCGCGAGCAACAGCAGCCCGCCGATAATGCTGATGTTCTTGTAGAAGTTGATCATCGCCACGTACTGGTCCATCCCCTGCAATTGCCAGTAGCGATGCCCGATCAGCGCGGTCGCGAGCGTATAGGCCGCGAACAGCAGCGCGAGCGGACGCGTGTAGAAGCCGATCGCGATCAGCGCGCCGCCGACCAGCTCGACCGCCACCGCGATCACCGCCGACAGCTCGGGCGACGGCGAACCCGTCGACGCCATGTACGCGACCGTACCCGAGAAACCGTTCAACTTCTGCCAGCCGAACAGCACGAACAGGATCATCAGCAACACGCGGGCTGCCAGCAGCAGCTCGTCCTTCTTCGACTCCAGCGAAACGTAACGCATGGCACTCACCTTGAATTGACGGTTTGACGCATCCGCTGCCGGCGTCCGCCGGGACGGCGAACCTGCGGGTCGGCAACGAACCACTCCTCGCGCAATCGGACCACGGGCCGGTCGGCCCGCCGCCGAAGAATCCGCCCCTGCCGCACCGTCGTGGCGCGCTCCGGATCGGTTCTGGCGAAGCACGGGTGCAGTCTACTGTCTCATCGAAAATCATCAATCCGTCGAAATAATATTCGCTGTCACACTAAAGTGGACAATTGTCACGTAACAAACGCGTCATGAAGGGCCGACACGTGTGTCGGCCCTTTGTCCCATCGCATCACATCATGTCGATCGGCAGCGTCTTGCCGAGATTGTCGTGCCACGCGCGAATGGTCTTCGGCACGGTCTTTTTCCACGTCGGCACATTGGTGTAATAGCGCATCCGCACGTTGTCATGCGCATCGAACACGAGCAGCCCGATCCACAGATCGGTGCCGCGGCGCATCACGATCGCCGCGTTCGTCGTCGCGATGCCGCGCACCCAGTACGACTGCACGCTGGCGTTCAGGCCGTCGAGATCCTCGTCTTGGGCGCCGTAATTGATCGTGTCGACGAGCGTCTGATAATCGGCGCCGAGCAGCTTGTGCGCGATCGCGTTCTGCTTCGCATCGGCCAGCACCTTCAGCGTCACGAGGTCGGCGGGCGACTTGCTCTGCGCCTTCGCTGCGGTCACGTAGTCGCCGCCATACACGACGCCCGCACCGGCGCCGCAATCGGCATCGTCGCCGTGTTGCACGATCTGCACGCGTGCGCCCTTGCGGCTGAAATCGAGCCGGCATCGATCCTGGCGGAACGTGCCGCTGTCGCCGTGCAACTGGATATCGCCGCCGAGCTCGCCGGTATTCGCGCCGTTGTTGCCGCTCAGTTCGAAATGAAGACGCGGCGCGGTGCCGGTGAACGTCAGCGCACCGCCGAACGACGGATTGTCGCTGTCGAGATACCACGTCTGCCGCCACCGGTCGGCCGCGAGCGGCGTACCGTTCAGGCTCGCGAGCCGCTCGCGATAGCGATCGCCGACGCACGCGGCGTCGCCGCCGCACAGGTCGCGCTGCTTGAGCCATTTCAGTTGCGCGACTTTCAGCGCAGCCGTATCGCCGCCTTTGGCCAGCACCGCCTTCCAGGCCGCCGACAACTGGCCGTCGAGCTTCGACAGGCCGGCGTCCGCGCAGATCGCCTTCTCGGTCGGCGAAGCGGCTTTCGCACAGTCGAAGCCGGCCGCATGCGCGGCCAGCGGCGAGATCATCAGTACTGCCAATGTCATCGCGGATCGCACGGTCGCGTTCCGGACCAGCCGGCCGCGAAGCACGGCTTGCCCTCGCGCGCCGGCGCGAGCATTCGATCGGTTCTGGATTGTCATGGCCTGGAATCGTCGCTGGGTCGCGGACCCGTAAAAACGTCGTGTCCGCAACGTTCGAAGTAAAAGTACCCGACGCGGCATGCGCGGCATGTCACGCCCGCCGAAGCGTAACCCGAACCGGCCGCGCCATCCACGCCGATCACGCGCACGATGCCTTTGCCCCGCCGGCGACGCTCGCGAAGGCCGGCAGCGCCGTGTCTTGCAAGCATTTCGCGAGAGCGGCCCACTTGCTGGCCGTCAGCGTCCCTTCGAAGCCGTCGACCAGGCAATTCATATTCATGACCTTGACCTGACGTGCATTCATCGCGACGCCAGCACATCGCTGCCAGAGCGGCACCTTGGCCCGAACCGCATCGAGCGTCGTGCGCGCGCGATCGACGGATCTCCACTCATGATGCGAGGATGACCCAACCGATTCCCCGCGTCGCTCGACAATCTCCGCCAATCCTGCGGAGATTAAGCCCCTGTTCGCCGCCCGCGCGCTCCGCGACCGCCGCCGGCACGCACCGTCGCCGCGGCCGGCTATCCGCGCGCATCCAGCCGCTCCGCGATAAACCCGATGAACGTGCGCAGCGTGACGAATCCCTCCCGATGCTGCGGAAACACCGCGTTCAGCGTGATCGGCGACGGCGCATACGCATCGAGCACCGGCACCAGCGCGCCGCTGTCGATCGCCGCGCCGGCGATGAAATGCGGCAGCAGCGCGACGCCGAGCCCGGCGATCGCCGCATCGCGCACGACTTCACCGTTGTTCGCGACGAGCGGGCCCTGCACGTCGAACGTGCGCGCCGCGCCGTCGACCCGGAATTCCCAGCCGACACGCCGTTCGCGCCCGTACATCAGGCACGTGTGGCCGGCCAGCTCGGCGGGCGTCGCGGGTATGCCGTGCCGCTTCAGGTAGGCGGGACTCGCGCACGCGATCATCTTCCACGCTCCGAGCGGACGCGCGATCAGCGTCGAATCCTCGAGCGCGCCGATCCGCAGCACGAGATCGAAGCCTTCGCCGATCAGGTCGACGCGCCGGTCGGTCAGGTCAAGGTTCAGCCGCACGGCCGGATGCGCTGACAGGAATTCGGCGATCAGCGGCGACAGATGCGTGATCCCGAACGACAGCGGCGCACTGATCTTCAGCGAGCCGTGCAGCTCGGTGCTGCGCACCGACATCGCCTGCTCGGCATCGGCGACCTCGGCGAGGATCCGCTGCGCGCGCGCATAGAACTCCTGCCCCGATTCCGTGACCGCGAGATTGCGCGTGTTGCGATGTAACAAGCGCACGCCGAGCGCGGCCTCGAGCGCCATCGTGCGCCGGCTCACGAACTGCTTGGACAGCATCAGCTGATCGGCCGCGGCCGTGAAGCTGCCCGCATCGACCGTCGCGACGAAGATCCTCAGGTCGTTGAGTTCCATATTGTCCACTCCAAAGAGACAGTCATTATCTATATGGCCATTTATTTGTCAAATAGATTGACCTAAGATTCATCTCAACGAATGTCCGGGCCCACTTCCGAGGTCCGGCAGACATCCAGGACAAAATCATGATCGAGACTCGTGCAGCAAACCAACGTGGCCGTGCCGAGCATGGCTGGCTCAGCTCCCGTCACACGTTTTCTTTCGCAAACTACTACGACCCGCAGCAAGTCGGCTTCTCCGACCTGCTGGTGATCAACGACGACCGCGTCGCGCCGGGCCGCGGCTTCGGCACACACCCGCACCGCGACATGGAAATCCTGTCGTACGTGCTCGACGGTGCGCTGGAGCACAAGGATTCGATGGGCACCGGGTCGGTGATCGTGCCGGGCGACGTCCAGCTGATGAGCGCGGGAACCGGCGTGCGTCACAGCGAGTTCAACCACTCGCACGAAACGCCCGTCCACTTCCTGCAGATCTGGGTCGGGCCGGCTGAAAAGGGTGCCGCGCCGCGTTATCAGCAGACGAATGTCGCGGCGGCCGACAAGCGCGGCAAGCTCGCGCCGATCGTGTCGCCTGACGGCAACGGCGGCTCGCTGACGATCCGGCAGGACACGCGGATCTACGCAGGCCTGTTCGACGGCGACGAGCGCGCCACGCTCGAACTGGCACCGGACCGCTTCGCCTACGTGCACGTCGCACGCGGCAGCGTGACGGTCAACGGCGTGACGCTCGGCGAAGGCGACGGCGCACGCATCCGCGGCGAACAGGCGCTGACGTTCGCCGACGGCAAGGATGCCGAGGTGCTGGTATTCGACCTGCGTCCGGTCGAAGTGACGGCCGAATGGGCATAACGCCCGTTCGGAGAACCAGGCCCCGCCGAATGCGGGGCCTTCTTAATCGGAGATTCGCAACATGGCCAAGGTACTCGTCCTTTATTACTCGTCCTACGGGCACGTCGAAACGATGGCGCAGCACGTCGCGGAAGGCGCGCAATCGGTGCCCGGCGTCGAGGTCACGCTCAAGCGTGTACCGGAAACCATTCCCGTCGACCAGGCGAAGGCGATCGGCGTGAAGGTCGACCAGGCTGCACCGGTCGCCACGGTCGACGAACTCGCGAACTACGACGCGATCATCTTCGGCACGCCGACCCGCTTCGGCAACATGGCCGGCCAGATGCGCACGTTCCTCGACCAGACCGGCGGCCTGTGGATGAAGGGCGCGCTCGTCGGCAAGATCGGCAGCGTGTTCGCGTCGACCGGCACGCAGCACGGCGGCCAGGAAACGACGATCACGTCGTTCCACACGACGCTGCTGCACCACGGGATGGTGATCGTGGGCGTGCCGTACGCCTGCAGCGGGCTCGTCAACATGAACGAAATCACGGGCGGCACGCCGTACGGCGCGACCACGCTCGCAGGCGCGGACGGCAGCCGTCAGCCGAGCGCGAACGAACTCGATATCGCGCATTACCAGGGCAAGCACGTCGCGGAACTCGCCGCGAAGCTCGCGTCGTAACGCGGGACGCCGCCACACCGGGAAGCCCGGGGCGGCGGCGCGTCCGGCCTGCACGGGACGCGGATGAACGAACGGCGCCGGTCGAAACCGGCGCCGTTTTTCTTGCGCGACCGCTGGCCGCTACTGGCCCGCTACTGGCCCGATGCCGGCGCGGCCGGCGCCGCCTTCGTCGCGGGCGCCTTCTGCACTGCGTTTTGAGGATAGTTGCTCTGATCGTTGGTCAGCCGATAGCCGCTGCCCGTGCCGATCGCCTTCAGGTCCTTCGCATGGCGCGCGCGGGCCGCCTTGCGGGCTGCTTTCTTCTGCGCCTTGTCGAGCTGCTTCTGCGTCGGCGCGGACGCCGGATCCTGCGCGTATGCCGCCGGCGCGGCGGTCAACAGCAGACCGAACGACGCCGTTACTGCCACTGCCACCGAAACCACGCGAGACTTCGTCATGGCCGGATCTCCTTGTCGATTGTTGATTGTGGGTCGAACGCCGGCACGCACGCCATGGACGTCGGCGAGCGACGACGGCGCCGATGCAACGTTAGCCGATCGCTGCGCAAATGTCCGTGCGCGTTCCCGAATTCTCCCGATAACGGCTGCGATACATGCGCGGCCGATGCCCGGCCCGCCGATGCCGCGCGTGCGCCATCAGGGAAACCGATAGCGTCGCGCGCCGCCGGCGGCGCTCACAGCCAGCGCGACAGCATCGGCAGCAGGATCGGCACGACGAACGCCGTCAGCACGCCGTTCAGCCCCATCCCGAGCCCGGCGAACGCGCCGGCCTCCTCGCTGACCTGGAACGCGCGCGCGGTGCCGATCCCGTGCGACGCGACGCCGAGCGCGAAGCCGCGCACAGCCGGCTCCTCGATGCGCAGCGCGTTGAGTATCCCGCGCGCGCACACCGCGCCGAAGATCCCGGTCGAGATCACCAGCACCGCGGTCAGCGACGGAATCCCGCCGATTTCCTGCGCGACGGCCATCGCGATCGGCGTGGTCGCGGATTTCGGCGCGAGCGACGCGATCGTCTGGTGCGATGCGCCGAACAGCGCGGCGATGCCGACCGCCGAGGCGATCGCGGTCAGCGAGCCCGCGAGCAGGCCGACGAGCAGCGGCACCGCAGCGCGGCGCAGCTTCGACCACTGGCGGTAGAGCGGTAACGCCAGCGCGACGGTCGCCGGGCCGAGCAGGAAGTGAACGAACTGCGCGCCTTCGAAATACGTCGGATACGGCGTATGCGTGAGCGTCAGCAGCACGACGATCAGCGCGACCGCGATCAGCACCGGATTCGCGAGCGGATTGAAGCGCGCGCGGGCATAGACGGCCTGCGCGACGAGGTACGCGATCAGCGTGATCGTCAGGCCGAGCAGCGGCGTCGCGGCGAGATAGACCCAGATCGCGCCGAGTTTCGGGAAGGCCGTCATTGCGTGCCCTCCGCCGCGGCATCCGCGCGCCGCTGGCGCCGCAGCAGGGCGCGCGTGACGAGGGCGGTCACGGCGATCGCGAGCGACGTGCTCACCGCGAGCGCGACGACGACCGCGAGCGCATCGCCGCGCACGCGATCGGCCGACACCATGATGCCGACGCCGGCCGGCACGAACAGCAGCGACAGATGGCGCAGCAGCTCGAGCGCGGTCGGCTCGATCGCGTCGGCCACCTGCGGGCGCAGCATCACGAAACCGAACAGCAGGAGCATGCCGATGACGGGGCCCGGCACCGGCAGGCCGAACAGATAGGACACCCCTTCCCCGAGACACTGGAAAGTCAGCAAGACCGCAAACGCCTGCAACATGAACCGCTTCTCCCGAACGTGGCCGCGCGGGTCGTGCAGCCGCGCGGCCGATGAGCCGGCGGCATGCGACGCCGGCGTGGACGATACGCGCGATCGTACCAACATTGGATACGATGCGGGACCGCGGGCAATCGCGCGATCGAGATTCAGCGGTTTCCGTCCCGTCGCCGACGTCGCACCTCATCACGAATTACTCCGAGAAACCCCGCCGTTGCCCCCAAAGGGGGGGTCCTCCGGGGCGCATGGCGGGAAGGAAAAGATCGCGGTTGACAGACCGTTTCTTCCACGAGTTAGGATCACTGGCGTGATCCTCGTCTACCGCTACCGGGTGAAATCGATCAACGGACTGCTCAACAAGCAAAGCCGTGCGATGAACGATGTCTGGAGCATCAGCAACGACACGCGGAAACACGCACTCAAGTGGAGCAAGAGGTGGCCGTCCGGTTTCGACCTGAGCGTTCTGACGACGGGCAGTAGCAAGGAACTCGACATCCACTCCGGCACGATCACCGCAACGCGTGAGCAATACGCGAAGTCGCGTAGTCAGCACCGTCGGCCCTACCTGCGCCATCGCAACAGGAAATCGCTTGGCAGGCTGTGGCCCGATCGCGACGGGATTTTTCCCGGCCAGCCGCAAGCGGACGACGCGTTGAACGCTGCGCAGCCGCGCCTGTTCGGATCCCGCAACGATTGCCACTGACGTGCATCGGCCGCCGGACGTTGCGCGCACACCCATCACCGAGCCGCCTCATAACGATTCGACAATTTATTGGTTCCCTCGACGATGCGCAGCCCGTATCTTTCACCGACTCGTCAGACCTACCGACCAACGGGGAATCCAACAATGAAACGAATCCGTTCACTCGCACTGCTCGCGCTGCCGGCCGCGCTCTCCGCCGCCGGCGCGCACGCGCAAAGCAGCGTCACGCTGTACGGCATCGCCGACGCGGGCATCGCGTACGTGCACAACGCGCAGAACGCCAACGGCACCAACGCGTCGAGTCTCGTCAAGTTCAGCAGCGGCAACCTGTCGGGCAGCCGCTGGGGCCTGCGCGGCGTCGAGGATCTCGGCAGCGGCCTGTCCGCGCTGTTCCAGCTCGAGAACGGCTTCAACATCGGCACCGGCGCGCTCGGCCAGGGCGGCCGCGAATTCGGCCGCAAGGCCATCGTCGGCCTGGGCAGCAGCACGTACGGCACCGTGACGCTCGGCCGCCAGTACGATCCGGTCGTCGATCTCGTGCAAGGCCTCACCGAGGACAACTACTTCGGCGGCGTATTCGCGACGCCGGGCGACCTCGACAACTACGACAACAGCCTGCGCGTAAGCAACTCGGTGAAGTACACGAGCCCGCTGATCTCCGGCTTCCAGTTCGCCGCGCTGTATGGCCTCGGCGGCGTCGCGGGCGCGACCGGCAACGGCCGCACGTACAGCTTCGGCCTGAGCTACGCGAACGGCCCGCTGTCGCTCGGCGCCGGCTACTTCTTCGCGAACGGCGGCACGACGGTGGCAGGCGGCGTGCGCACGTGGTCGAGCAGTTCGGATACGCTGTTCAACACCGTGATCAACCAGGGCTTCTCGAGCGCGAAGTCGATCCAGATCGTGCGCGTGGCCGGCCAGTACGTGGCCGGGCCGGCAACCTTCGGCCTCGCGTATTCGAACACGCAGTACGGTGCGGACACGTTGTCGGCCTTCACGCAGAACGCGAAGTTCAACAACGGCTCGGCGTTCTTCAACTGGCAGTTCACGCCGGCACTGCGCGCGGGCGTCGGCTACAACTACACGTCGCTGACGGGACCGAGCTCCGCGCACTACAACCAGGTGAACCTCGGCGCCGACTACGCGCTGTCGAAGCGCACCGACGTGTACGCGCTGTTCGGCTACCAGAAGGCGAGCGGCAACACGCTGAACGCGAGCGGCGCGATCGTGAAGGCCGCGGCGTCGGTCGGCTCGTACGGTGTGAACTCGGGCACCGATACGCAGGAACTCGCGATCGTCGGCATTCGCCACAAGTTCTGATCGCGTCGTCACACGACGAAGGCCGACCGGCGCGCACCTCGGTGCGCGCCGGTGGCGTTTACACTGTCCGCTTTCGCGTTCGCGCTCCACACCACACAAGGAGCCCGGCATGCTGACCGTATGGGGGCGCCGCAATTCGTTCAATGTCCAGAAGGTCATGTGGCTCGTCGGCGAGTTGGCGCTTGCCCATCGGCACGAGCCGGCCGGTGGGCAGTTCGGGCGCGTCGGCGAACCGGAATTTCTCGCGATGAACCCGCACGGACGCGTGCCCGTGATCGACGACGGCGGCACGATCTCGCTTGCCGACATCGCGGCCGGCACGCATCTGTACCGCTATTTCGAGCTGGACATCGCGCGGCCGGACATACCGCACGTGCAAACGTGGTACGAACGGCTGAAGGCGCGGCCCGCGTATCGCACGCACGCACGCACGCACGCACGCACGCACGCACGCAAATGATGATCCTGTTCGACGATCTGCGCGGACGGCTCGATTACCAGCGCACGAGGCAAGTCGGGTTGGCGGAACGTTGCGAGCACAACAGCCCAGGTTGCCGACCGGCGCACCCGCCGGCTGCGCGCGCATCGCGGCATTGTCGTTGCGATCGCCATGGCCCGCTGCATCGCGTGCGTGGCGTGCTATCTGTTTGCCGGCCGGTTGCTTCGCGTACCCTGGCACGCGACGTGATGGACGGCCGCGGCCGTGATCCCGAATACCACGTGGGCGATCAGCGTGATCCCGCCGCGGACCTGGACGAACCACGGGAAAATCGCAGTGAATCCGTACAGATTGACGCCGTACAGCACGAGTCCGAACACGCCCCCCACGACGAGCGCTGGCCCGAGCGACAGGCCGCGAATCGCTTTCGCCAGCACGGCCGCATAGGCCAACGACAGCGCGGCATGCACCAGCGTCGCAACCCCTATGATGACCGGATCGAAGCCGCTGGACGAGCCGAGGGCACGGCGACCCATCGCGATGGCGGCCGTCAGGCGCGCATCGCGCAGCAGGTTGTGCATGGCGTCGTCGCCGACGATCCGCCACAGCAGCAATTCGGCGACGGTCGAGCCGACCGCCGCGCCGAACGCTGCCCACAGAATCGGAATCGGACCGGTTGGCTTCAATTACCCTTCACCGTGGCGGTCGGCGGTGCGTGACGGAACCGCGGCGGCGCAGTGCTACAAAGGCCGGTCGCAATCCGTCCAGTACGCGAACGGATCGCGATGCTTCGGGTAGTGCTCGTCGAGCCACTTCAGCAACGTCGCGCGCGCATTGTCGAGATCGGCCTTCGACGACGACGTCCGCAGCTCGTGCACTTCAACCGACTTTTCCCGATCCATCACGTAGCAGTTCCAGTCGGGGCCATCCAGATCCGGATCGTCGGATGCCTTCGACGACTTGCTCCAGCCGAACCCTTTGCGCGCATCGATGTAATAGCGCGGATGCACCTTCAGATACGACAGTTCGCCGCCTTGCAGGCTACTTTCCGCGCGCACGATATCGCGCCCGTCGACGATCTGCGTGACTTCCGGCAGCCGGCGCGAACGCCACCCCGCGGGCAGCGTCGCCAGCGCCTGAACGCTGTCGTACGTGCCCCAGTCGAGGCCCCACGCTTCGGCCATGCGCTTCATGAATGCATCCGCACTCGGATAGCCGCGCAACTGGATTCGCGTCGACAACTTGACTTCATACCGGCCGTCGGCACCCGTCGCATCGTCAGCCGCTTCGAACGGATTGCCCGGGCGCGACGCGCGCTGCGCGTCCGCGGGCGCCATGCCCGAAAACAGCTGATCGAGCGCCGCACGCGCTTTCGACGACTTGTCTGGTCTATTCATTACTCATTTCCTGTGCATCCACACGGCTGCAAAAAATCCCGATTCTCGTTCATCTACTGGATCCCGCGCATTGTCTCGCGGATTTCCGCGGTCGCATTGTCGACGATCCGGCGGCCACGGTCGAGCGGCAACCGTGTCCGGCAGCTCGCTGAGGGCGTCGAACCGCGTGCACCATCCGGTCAAGTCGGAGTCGTGCAGCAACGGTATCTCGATGCAGCGCCGCATCGTACGGGTGTGCCCCGCCAAGTCACCGGCTTGCGCTAGTTGCTCCGACGAATGTGGCAAGCGCGGGCGTGAAGGACGCCGGGATTACGACTGTATGTCGCTGGCGAAGTCGTCGGTCCCGGCGCGTGACTGAAACTCGCTCGGCATTGTGTTGCGCTTCGGTCGAGTCGCTCAGCAACCGAAAGAAGTCCAGCCGAATCGCACTGGTTATGGGTTGATTATAAGACGAAACGCTCGACGCTCCGTAATCGTACGGTGGCGCCTCGCGCAATATAGACAAGTCTTGGCACTGAAGTATCAAGATTCGAAAACCCGTGCAATCCGAGGCGGTCGGACAGGCCTTGATCGATGAATACCCGGCAGTTCAGGTACCGCGAGCCCGGCACGCATGATATTTCGCCACCTCGCGACGCAGCCGCAATCGTACGCCTGGAGAACGGCCACCCTTACGATCTCCGCGCGCGCTCTGATCTGACAATTGTTTTCATTACCATTCCCGCACTTTCACATGACATTATTTATTCTGATGTCAATTCATTCGAATAATTATCTCAATATGCCGGCCATCAAGAAATTCTCCAATCATCAATTGGATTCTGGCATTTTATATTCCAGAAAACGTTGGAAATGTTACTCCAGCATGGCAGGCTGCGTTCCCATCGACACGCAGCAATAAATCTCGTTCGACAGGCTCGCGTCGAACGAACCGTCCCTGCCCCGACACCCGCCAAGCCGGCTGCCGAACCGCAACCAAGTGAGAAACATCGAGACGCGGAGCAAGTCGATAAGCCGCCTCGGTTCGATCTCCAGGACATCCCCAAAGCAATGGACAAGATGGGCTGGCCGATTGCGGCCAAACTTGCACGCAAATGGTTCGCGAGCCCGAACCACGTCTATAACGACGCCCTCAATGCCGTGCAACCACTCGACGACACAGCGGTCACGCCGGAATGGGCAGTGAAATTTCGTGGCGCATCGGCGCGATTCAATCAACTCATCGGGCAAGCGAGTTACACACCGAATGCCGTACGTGCAGTGACGAAAGTCTTGGCACCTGTGGTCGAGAAAAATTTTTCGGCCGGGCAAATGAATGCGGCAGGTATCGCTATCGACACCTCACCGTTTTTGACGGACCCGCTTCAGTTTCACATCGCGTGGAGATTCCAGTAGCAGTCCGTATCATCCCTCGACACGCTCGACGGGACGGCGATGACTGATCTGACCGGCGCCCTGGCGAACTTCAACTTCTACGCCGCCGCGGGGAAAGCGACCGTTACTGGCGAACGCTATTACAAATACGAAGGAAAGAACAAGATATTCTGTCTCGAGCCGGTCGCGCAGATGACCCACATCTATGTCTACATCAAGGACAGCTACTCGTTCAACGACGATTCGCCTTCCAAGAGCCAGTATCTTGGCCGCTGGAACAAGAACGGGATGGTTCTGTCCCGCCTCGCGGCTGTGAACGATTTTTTCAAAAGCAGCAACTTGAATGTTGGGAATTCCACTATCGAGGAGTGGCGCTACCTCCCGGCAGGAGAAGAGGTCAACAAGCCGATCATTCTGAAATTTGACACCGCATGCAGAACCATCCCGGCCACGCAATGAAGGCGGTCTCAGTCATCGTCAAAGTGACCTTGGTCACTGTCGCCGTATTCCTGGGCGCCTCCATCGCGTTGATGTTCCTGCCGAATGCTACCCGGAACGCGATCACGCTGTTCTCGCTTCAGAACGCGAAGACCGTGATCTTCGCCATCACGTCGATCATCTTCGTGCTTTACCTCTACCGGCCCGTCATAAATATCAATCAATTCACCCGAGCAAAGCGCGTAGGGCTGGCAATCGTCACGCTGTTTTTTTGGCATTTTTCTATCTCGTCAACTTTCGCGGGTTCACGACTGACGATACCGATTGTCAGCGCTTCAACTACAACGCCAGGCTGAACGGCGGCATCAAGCAGATCGACGGCACAACCTATATCGTCGATATCTGCGGAAGCGGCCACCGCCGCAATGGCTTTTCGCGGATCAAAACAAGCAGGTCAAAATCGTCGTGGCCGATGCACACGGGTCCACGCTCGCGACCCGGCTATTTTTCGTCTTCTGGGACGGCCGGCCGGGCAACGACCCGATCGAGATTCGCGACGGCAAGCTGATCTACTTCGACGCGTCGGATCAGTACGACAGCATGCGGTCGATCTCGATGCCACCCACTGCGATCGACTGGATCACTGCGAGGCTGCCGGGCTGGCTTCGCTGAGAACGGCCGCATTACGCTCCGCCACTCATTGAATTCGCCAGACAGCGATACCAGCCGGAACAATCCGGCGATGAGTCGATCGAGCAGCCCCCGCCTCTGCAAAGCGGAAATACATTCGCGCTATACGCTCCGCCCCCACACTCATTCGCGGACGCGCCCGGACCTGATCGTTAGTTGCATCAACCGCACAACGAGCGCACGAACAATCGGGAACTGTGCAGACAAATCGACCGAACAGTTCGCGATTGATTGCATCGCACTGTGCATGGTCATCGACCTCGGCCCGATCGAATAATCGAAGCCATCGACGGTGCAACACGGTGGCGCGCCCGCGCAGTGGACGACGAAACGGCCCGGCCATCGCCTCACATTTGCGCAAGGCCAGGCAATTCGCCGACGCGTGCTGAAACAGGTTCGGATATATTCATACCAATTGCATGTTGTCTGACGAAACGGCCCGCTCGCCCGGGCGATGCTCGACGCCGGCGTTTTCGCCGCATTCGACGGCCGGCGACATGCAAGTCGAACCCGTCATGGGTCATGGAGACTCGTCCGGCAGACCGACCGCCTCACAAGGGTTTCCGGCTGGCCGGGCGTCAGTGGAAATATCAATCAACGGAGATGGCAGATGGAACGAAGCACTGTCGGCATGCGCTGCAAACCCCTGATGACCGTCGCACTCGCTGCCGCCGCGTTCGCGGCCGCGTCAGGCGCGATGGCCGGCCAGGTCGTGAAGATCGGCAGCGTCGAACCGACGACGGGCGGCATTTCGCACCTCGGCAAGGACAACGAGAACGGTGCACGCCTCGCAGTGGAGGAAATCAACGCGAAGGGGCTCACGATCGGCGGCCAGAAGATCACGCTGCAACTGGACGCTCAGGATGACGCCGCCGACCCGCGCCAGGCGACGCAGGTCGCGCAGAAGCTCGTCGACGACAAGGTCGTCGCCGTCATCGGCCACCTGAACTCGGGCACGTCGATCCCGGCCTCGAAGATCTACAGCGATGCGGGCATCGTGCAGATCTCGCCGTCGGCCACGAACCCGACCTATACGCAGCAGGGCTTCAAGACCACCTACCGCGTGGTCGCGACCGACGCGCAGCAAGGCCCGGCGCTCGCGAGCTACGCGCAGTCGAAGGGCGTGAAGAGCGTCGCGGTGATCGACGATTCGACCGCGTACGGCCAGGGCCTCGCGAACGAGTTCGAGAAGAAGGCGAAGGCGCTCGGCCTGAAGGTGCTGTCGCATGACGCGACCAACGACAAGGCCGTCGACTTCCGCGCAATTCTCACGAAGATCAAGGGCGAGAACCCCGACGCGATCATGTACGGCGGCATGGACGCCACCGGCGGCCCGCTTGCGAAGCAGGCGAAGCAGCTGGGCCTGCGCGCGCGGATCCTGTCCGGCGACGGGGTGTGCACCGACTCGCTGGCCGATCTGGCCGGCCCGGCGGCCGACAACGTGCTGTGCTCGCAAGCCGGCGCGGCGCTCGAGAAGATGCCGGGCGGCGCGGCCTTCCTCGCCAAGTATCAGAAGCGCTTCAACCAGGGCATCAAGTTCGATGCGCCGTTCGCGTATGACGCCGTCTACATCGCGGTCGACGCGATGAAGCGCGCGAATTCGACCGATCCGGCGAAGATCCTCGCCGCGATGCCGTCGACGAAGTACGACGGCGTGATCGGCACGACGACGTTCGACTCGAAAGGCGACCTGACGCACGGAATCATCTCGATCTACGGCTACAAGGGCGGCAAGAAGACCTTCCTCGACCAGGTGAAGATGTAACTCCCCGCGACGCCGGCACGACGGGAACGCCGCCCGTCGGCACCGGCGCCGCGCGGGCCGATGCAGGTTTTGCGGAGATGAAGCAACATGTGTGCAATGGCGTATGCGGAATTTCAACAGGAGTTGAAGAAAGCGCAGTTGACAGCGCGGGAGTTTGCCCGCCTGATCAGGATGAACGAAAGCTCGATCACGAACTATTCGAGCAAGGGCACGGTTCCGTCGCACCTCGCGGTGATCGCGACGCTCATCGGTGCGCTGGCGGCCCACGAGATCGATTTTCGCAAGGTCATCCGGCGCACGAAGATCGAGCCGAAACGGCCGCGCGGGGTCGGGGCGTTTCCGGCGGCGGGCAATGGCCCTCGTGCCGGGGAAGACGAAGACTCCGAGTCGTAGGCAAGCCGCTGCGGGCGCAAGCGGCCACGCGCCAGCCCGGCCCAGATCCATCAGGCCGGGCCACCAGTGCCGGCATAACGCAGCGAAATGCAACACCACACAGACGGCGCGGCTTGCGCATTCCCCTTGTCAGCGTAAGTCGGGACCTGATCTCTCAGTCATCCTCCGCGTCACTTACTTCCCCTGTCCGGTTCGCACCTCCCGCCCGAATCTTGCCCGCCCCT
>NZ_JAGIXF010000044.1:0-61832 GCF_021483755.1 Burkholderia sp. WTPI3
CGTGCCGCCACGCGAGCAGCGTATCGATCCCCTCGAGTTCGGCGATCGTGTGCGCGGCGACGTTGCCGGTCTCGGGCTGCAGGTCGAGCACCGAGCGCGGCGCGACCGCGATCCCCGCGCCGGCCGCGACGCACGCGACGATCGCGTGATACGAGCCGAGTTCGAGCACCCGCGCGGGTTTCATCCCGCATTGCGCATACCATTGCTCGACGTATTTCCGGTACGTGCAGCCGCGCTCGAATGCGATCAGTGTCGGCAGGATCACGTCGCGCGGCGTACGCACCGGCGGATGGCCGCGCGGGGTCAGCAGCACCAGGTCCTCACGGTAGATCGGCACGGTCTCGAACGTGTCGGGCAGCGTGTCGGGCGCGGGCGGCCGCGCGAACAGCGCCGCATCGATCTCGAAATCGCGCACCTTGTCGATCAGCCAGCCGGTCGTGCCGGTGACGAGCTCCAGCGACACGTCGGGCCACGCATGGTGATAGCGCGCGAGCACGGTCGGCAGGCGGCTCGCGGCCGTGCTTTCCATCGTGCCGAGCCGCAGCCGCCCGCGCGGCGTGTCCTCGCGCACTGCGTCGCGCGCCTCGTCGGCTAGCGCGAGCAGCCGTTCCGCGTACGGCAGCAGCGTGTGGCCGGCCGGCGTGAGCACGAGCCGGCGGCCGTCGCGCACGAACAGCGCCGCGCCCAGTTCCTCTTCGAGCTGCTTGATGCGTGTCGTCACGTTCGACTGCACACGATTGAGCTTCGCCGCCGCGCGCGTCACGCCGTTTTCGCGCACGACGGCCCGGAAAATCGCCAGCGCCGCCAGATCCATGATTCTCTCCAGGAGATAATTTGGTTCTTGATTATTCATTTTTCAAGAACATTTGGTCAAGCTACGATACAGGCATTCCGATTCCCGTTCCGGCCGGCGCGCGCTGCGCGCGGCCCATGCCGCCATGTCCCGTTCCGATGCTCCGAGCGCCGCTCCCGGCGCGCACCTGTCCGACGATGCCGACCGCCGTGCGCGCACGGCCGCGCTTGCCTGCATGATCGGGCTGGCGGTCGCGCTCGGTGTCGGCCGCTTCGCGTTCACGCCGCTCCTGCCGCTGATGCTCGCCGACGGCTCGATCGGCCTGAAGGCCGGCAGCTGGCTCGCGTCGGCGAACTACGCCGGCTATTTCGTCGGCGCGGTCAGCTGCGCGGCCCTGAAGATCGCGCCCGCGCGGATGGTGCGCGCCGGGCTCGCCGCCACGGTGCTGCTGACCGCCGCGATGGGCGTCGGTCATCTGCTGCCCGTCTGGCTCGTCGTGCGCTTCGTCGCGGGTGTCGTCAGCGCGTGGACGTTCGTATTCGTGTCGCAATGGGGGTTGCGGCGGCTGGCGGAGCTGCACGCGCCCGAGTGGAGCGGGGTGATCTACGCGGGGCCGGGCGTCGGGATCGTGCTCACGGGGCTGATCGGCAGCGCGCTGGCCGGACACCGCGCGGCGCCCGGCTGGCTGGGCTTCGCGGCGTTGTCGGCGGTGCTGTCCGTCGCGATCTGGCGCATCTTCGGCGATGCGCCGGCCGTCGCCGGGCAGCCGGCCGCGTCCGCGCGGCAGGCGGCTGCCGCAGTCGCGCCGGCCGATGCGCGACGCCATCGGGCCGATGCCGCGTGGCTCGTCGTGCTGTACGGGATGCCAGGCTTCGGCTACATCATCACCGCGACGTTCCTGCCGGTGATCGCGCGCGCCGCGCTGCCGGCCGGCTCGCCGTGGCCGGACCTGTTCTGGCCGATGTTCGGCGCGGCGCTGATCGTCGGCGCGATCGCCGCCGCGCGGCTGCCCGGCCACTGGGACAACCGGCTGCTGCTCGCGGCCGGCTGTGCGACGCAGGCGCTCGGCATCGCGGCGGGCATCGTGTGGCCGAACGCGGCCGGTTTCTCGGTCGGCAGCGCGCTGCTCGGGCTGCCGTTCACCGCGATCACGCTGTTCGCGATGCGCGAAGCGCGCCGGCTGCATGGCGAGCGCGCGGCCGGGCTGATGGGCTATGCGACCGCGTCGTACGGGGTCGGGCAGATTCTCGGCCCGCTCGTCGCGGCGCCGCTCGCCGCGCACTTCGGGTCGTTCTCGCCCGCACTGTGGGTTGCGGCGGTTGCGCTGCTGGTCGGCGCGGCCGGTTTCGCGGCGACCGCCGCAAGCGGACGCGCGCGACCCTGACGGCGTCGGGGCCGGATCATCCGCGGCGCGGCAAACTCGCTAGAATGAAGCCTTTCCAGCGCCGAGCGGGCGCACCGGGCGGCCTGCACGCGGCCGCCGGACGCTCGCCAGATCCCCGTCGATGACCATTGCCGACTTCCGTTTTTGCCCGCGCTGCGCGCGCCCGCTGACCGAGCGCGCCGATCCCGACCACGAGGGCGGCCGCGTCCGCCAGGCGTGCCCGGACGAAGTATGCGGCTACGTGAACTGGAACAATCCGCTGCCGGTGGTCGCCGCGATCGTCGAGCTCGACGGCAAGATCCTGCTAGCGCGCAACGCGGCGTGGCCCGAAGGGATGTTCGCGCTGATCACCGGCTTCCTCGAGAACGGCGAGACGCCCGAGGACGGCATCGCGCGCGAAGTGTTCGAGGAAACCGCGCTGAAGGCCGAGCAGGTCACGCTGGTCGGCGTCTATGAATTCATCCGCAAGAACGAACTGATCGTCGCGTACCACGTGCGCGCATCGGGCACCGTCGCGCTGTCGCCGGAGCTGCTCGAATACCGGCTCGTCGATCCGCCGCTGCTGCGCCCGTGGCGCGCCGGCACCGGCTACGCGCTCGCCGACTGGATGCGCGCGCGCGGCCTCGATTTCGAATTCGTCGATCGAGCGGGGCAGTGACCGCTCGCCCGGCTTCCGCCATTCCATCCGCGGCGCCGCTGCAGCCTGCCGTTCGCCGGCGCGCGTCGCCATCCCCGTCCTGACCGCCATCGCCATGTCCGACAAGCCGCAGCCGCGTTCGCGCGACGCCTATCCCCACTTCCTGCCGATCACGACCCGCTGGATGGACAACGACGTCTACGGGCACGTGAACAACGTCGTCTACTACAGCTACTTCGACACCGTCGTGAACGCGTACCTGATCCACGCGGGCGTGCTCGACGTCGAGCACGGGCAGACGATCGGGCTGGTGGTCGAGACCCAGTGCAACTACTTCGCGCCGCTCGTGTTTCCGCAGTCGGTCGACGCGGGGCTGCGCGTCGCGAAGCTCGGCACGTCGAGCGTGCGCTACGAGATCGGGCTGTTCGCGGCCGGGCAGACGTCGCCGGCCGCGCAGGGGCATTTCGTGCACGTGTACGTCGATCGCGGCACGCGCCGCCCGGTGCCGCTGCCGGACGCGCTGCGCGCGGCGCTCGAACCGCTCGCCCGCTGACAGGCGCGCGGCGGTGCACGCGTTCGCGCTCCAGGCCTTCAACGGCCTCAGTTACGGATTGCTGCTGTTCATGCTGTCGGCCGGCCTCACGCTGATCTTCAGCGTGCAGGGCGTGCTCAACTTCGCGCATGCGAGCTTCTACATGCTCGGCGCGTACGTCGGCTACAGCGTCGCGGCGCGCGCGGGCTTCTGGCCGGCGCTCGTGCTCGCGCCGCTCGCGGTCGGGCTGCTGGGCGCCGGCTGCGAGCGCACGCTGCTGCGCCGTGTCCAGGCCCGCGGGCACACGGGCGAGTTGCTGCTGACCTTCGGGCTCGCGTACCTGATCGGCGAAGGCGCGAAGCTGCTGTGGGGCCTCGCGCCGCTGCCGGCGCCGGTGCCGCCGCGCTTCGACGGCGCGCCCGTGACCGTGTTCGGTCTCGCGCTGCCGCGCTACCGGTTGTTCATGATGGGAATGTCCACGGCGATGCTGATCGCGCTCGGTGCGTTGCTGCGCGCGTCGCGCATCGGGCTCGTCGTGCGCGCCGCGCTCACGCATCGCGACGCCGTCGAGGCGCTCGGCTACGACGTGCCGCGCGTGATGACGGGACTGTTCGGCGCCGGCACCGCGCTCGCGGCGCTGGCCGGCGTGATCGGCGCGCCGCTCGCGGTGATCGAGCCGGCGCTCGCCGAGACGGTCGGCTCGGTGGTGTTCGCGGTCGTCGTGATCGGCGGGCTCGGTTCGCTCGGTGGCGCGTTCGTCGCGTCGCTCGCGGTCGGCTTCGCGCAGACCTTCGCGGCGTCCAGCGACACGTCGCTGCGCGAGCTCGCGCAATGGGCGGGCGTCGCGCTGCCCGACAGCGTAGCCGCCGTGTCGATCGCACAGCTCGCGCCGCTGGTGCCGTATCTGCTGCTCGTCGCGGTGCTGGTCGCGCGTCCGCGCGGATTGTTCGGCGAGCGTGTCGATGGATAGCCGCGCACTCGCCGGCGCGCTGCGCTGGGTGACGTTCGCCGCGTGCGTCATGCTGCCCGCGTGGCTGTGGCCGCATGGCGCGATGCTCGGCTATCTCGCGCAGACGGCCGCACTCGTCGTGCTCGCGCTGTCGTACAACCTGCAGCTCGGCACGACCGGGCTGCTGTCGTTCGGCCATGCGGCGTTCGCCGGCCTCGGCGCGTTCGCGGCCGCGCACTGGTTCAATCGTTTCGGCGGCCCGTTGCCGCTGCTGCCGCTCGTCGGCGGCGTGGCCGGCGCGGGCTTCGGGTTCGTCGCGGGGCTGCTCGCGACCCGTCGCGCGGGCACTGTGTTCGCGATGATCACGCTCGGTCTCGGCGAATGCGTCGCGGCTGCCGCGTGGAGCGTGCCAGCGTGGTTCGGCGGTCTCGGCGGCGTACCGATCGACCGCGCGAGCGGCACGCCGTGGGGCAGCTGGAATTTCGGTGCGCCGCTGCAGGCCTATACGGTGATCGGCGCGTGGTGCGTCGCGTCGGCAATCGCGATGCATGCGCTGACGCGCACGCCGCTCGCGCGGCTCGCGAACGCGGTACGCGACAACCCCGCGCGCGTCGCGGCGCTCGGCACCGAGCCGCGCCGCGTGCGGCTCGCGATGGTCGCCTGCGCGTCGTTCTTCGCGGGCATCGCCGGCACGCTGACGCTGATCGACGTCGAAATCGCGACGCAGGACAGCGTGTCGATGGCGCGTTCGGCAACCGTGCTGATCGCCGCGGTGATCGGCGGCACCGGCGGGTTCTTCGGGCCGGCGGCCGGGGCAGCCATGCTGACCGCGCTGAGCGTCGTCGTCGCGGGCGTATCGCGTGCGTGGGCGCTGTATCTCGGCGTGCTGTTCGTCGCGGTCGTCGTCGCCGCGCCGCGCGGGATCGCGGGCCTCGCGCAGGATGTCGCGCACGCGTTGCGCCGCGACGCGCCGGCGCTCGAGCGCTGGCGCATGTTGTGCGGTGTCGGCGCGTGCGTGTTCTGGGGCGTCGCGATCGTCTGCGCGGCCGAGCTCGGTTATGCGTGGCGCTTCGCGCAGGACGATGGTGCCGCCGGCGTCGCGTTCGGCGCGTGGGGCATCGATGCCGACGCACCGGCCGGCTGGGCCGTCGCGTGCTCGGCGGCGGGCATCGGCATGGTGCTGTGGGGCTGGCGCGCTCGGCTCGCGAGCGGTGGAGCCGGCGCGCGGGGCGGCAGGCGGGAGGACCGGCGATGAACGGCAACGCGATCGTGCTCCACGGCATCGTGCAGCGCTTCGGCATGCAGACGGTGCTCGACGGTGTCGAACTGAGCGTCTCCGCCGGCGAGCGTCATGCGCTGATCGGACCGAACGGCGCGGGCAAGTCGACGCTGTTCGGCGTGATCGCCGGCGCGACGCGGCCGACCCGCGGGCGCGTCGTGCTGCATGGCGTCGAGTTGCGCGGGCGCGGGCCGGTCGCGGCGAGCCGCCTCGGCATCGGCCGCAGTTTCCAGCAGACGAGTGCGTTCGCGCGGCTGAGCGTGTTCGACAACCTGCGCTGCGCCGCGCTGCATGCACCGGCCGAGCGGCGGCGCTGGTGGAACCGGCTGCGCGAATCGGCGTCGGTCGATCTCGCGGCCGCGCGCGTGCTGCATGACATCGGCCTCGATGCGCGGCGCGACACGCTTGCCGGCGAGCTCGGCTATGCGGAGCAACGTGCGCTCGATCTGGGCATCGCGCTCGCGAGCGGCGCGCGCACGCTGCTGCTCGACGAACCGACGGCCGGCATGAACCGCGAACAGGCGGCGCGGATGATCGCGCTGATCCGCGCGACGACGCAGGGCCGCACGGTGCTCATGATCGAACACGACATGGACGCGGTGTTCGGCTTCGCCGAGCGCATCACGGTGCTCGTGCGTGGCACGGTGGTCGCGACCGGCGCGCCCGACGCGATCCGCGCCGATCCGGCCGTGCGTCGTGCGTATCTCGGAGAGCACGCATGAGCGCGCTGCTCGATATTCGTGGCTTGCATGCGTGGTACGGGATGCAGCCCGTGCTCGACGGTGTCGATCTCGCGCTCGCGCCCGGCGAAACGCTCGCGCTGCTCGGCCGCAACGGCTCCGGGCGCTCGACGCTCGCGAAGGCCGTGATGGGGCTTGTGCGGACGGCGGGCTCGGTGCATATCGCGGGAGTCGAATGCGTGGGCGCGCGCACCTTCGAGATCGCGCGGCGCGGCGTCGCTTATGTGGCCGAAAGCCGCGACGTCTTTCCGCTGCTGAGTGTGCGCGACAACCTGCGGCTCGGCCTGCGCGGCGCGCGCGGTGTGGCCGGGCGCGCCGCGCTCGAACGGCTGCTCGCGCGGTTTCCGCTGCTGGCCGAGCGTGCGGACGTGAAGGCCGGCCGCCTGTCGGGTGGCGAGCAGCAGGTGCTCGCGCTGGTGCGCGCGCTCGCGGGCAGCCCGCGCGTGCTGATCGTCGACGAACCGGCCGAAGGGCTCGCACCGCTCGCGGTCGACGAGGTCGGCGCGTGCCTCGCCGCGCTGCAGGCCGATGGTGTCGCGATCCTGCTGATCGAGCAGCGGCTGCAGCTTGCGCCGCGGCTTGCGCGGCGCGTCGCCGTGATGGGGCGCGGCCGGATCGTCTACGACGGCGCGCTCGACGGGCTCGGCAGCGACGTCGTCGGTGCATGGCTGAGCGCCGGTTGAGCGGGGGCAGAGCCCATCCCGCCGACTGTTCGGCAGATCACGCCAGTCAATTTCCGGTGCGGACGTGCATCGCCAGGTGTGGGAATCCTCCGCCTTTAGGCGAAGGAGGACGTCAAGAGCAAGCTGGCAAACAAGGTAGCGATCGTCACGAGCGTATCGAAGGGCATCGGCGCCGCGATCGCCAGGCGCTGGCCGCCGAAGGCGCATCGGTCGTCGTCAACTACGCGAGCAGCAAGGCCTGCGCTGATCCGGCGAGCCGGCGTGTGCGCCTACGCGATCAGCGCGAGCGCGTTCGCGCCGACGTGCCATCGCAGGCTTTCGACGACGAGCGCGTGGTCGCGTGCGTCGTCGAGCCCCGCGATCGTCATCGCGCCGACGATTCCGCCTCCGGTGATCCGCAGCGGCACGCCGCCACCGTCGAGCGCATAGTCGTCGTCCGACAATCCCTGCGACTGCAGCGACCAGCCGGCGCGGCGAAACCGCACGCCGACTTCGAGCGAACTGAGACCGAAACGGAACACCGTGTTCTGCCGGCGGCGGATCGCGTCGCTGTCGACCGCGCGGCTGCCGTCGAGCGCGCAGTAGAAGAGCGGTGACGCCGCGCCGACGATGCCGACCGCGATCGGCAGCCCGCGGCGCGACGCGAGGTTGATCGCGATGTCGCCGAGCCGGCGCGCGACGTCGGCATCGAAGCGCGGCAGCATCGGGGCCGCCGGATCGTCGCCGGAAGTCCGGTGCGCGAAGTACGGGAAGGGAGTCGCCATGTCAGCTCCGGGTCGTCGCAACAGTGGCTTGCGCGCGTGTCCTGCATCGCGCGCCGGCCGTCGATCGTTCGGCGTTTCGGCACGTCGCGGCTTCAGCGCCCGGGTGCCGCATCGAGCATCCATTCGTGCGCGGGATCGTTCTTGAATGCCCACGCGCGGCTCGGCCCTGCCATCACGTTCAGGTAGTACAGGTTGTAGCCGTGCGGCGCGACCACCGGGTGATAGCCGCGCGGCACCATCACGACGTCGTGGTTCTCGACCGCGCACGCTTCGTCGAGGCTGCGATCGTCCGTGTACACGCGCTGGAACGCGAAGCCCTGCGGCGGATCGATCCGGTGGTAATAGGTTTCCTCGAGCGACGTTTCGTCGGGCGCCGCGTCGCGATCGTGCTTGTGCGGCGGATAGCTGCTCGAATGGCTCGCGGGCGTCACCACTTCGACGACGAGCAGCCGGTCGGCCGCCGGGTTGTCGCCCATCAGGATGTCGCATACGTAGCGCGTGTTGGTGCGTTGCCCGCGCACCGCGCGGCGCATGCGTTCGCCGTCGAGGCGTTGCACGCGCTTGTCGCCGCTCACGTAAGGCGCGGTGCACAGCGCGACCTCCGCATCGCGCGTCGCGACGAGCGTGACGGTCTTGTCGCCCGGCACGTACAGCGCGTCGGGCGACACTTCTTCGAATACGCTGTCGCGCTTGCCGAGCGCATCGTAGATCTCACCGTCGACTTCGGCGCGCACCGTGCCGGTGAGCACGACGATGCACAGCTCGCGCGTGCCGGTATCGACCGCTTCGGTATCGCCGGCCTTCAGGCGCAGCGCGCGAAAGCCGACATGCTTCCAGCCGGCCGATTCCGGCGTGACGTTGCAGATTTCGCGCTCGGGCGACGCCTTGACCAGCAGGGGAGAAATCGTCATGGAATGAGGCTCCTCGATGAGATGACGGCGCTCAAGCACTCAAGCGCTCAACCGGTCGACGATCGCGCGCAGCGTGTCGTAACCCTTCTTCGCATATTGATAGCTCGGCGCGACAGCCGGATCCTGCTCGGCCTCGACGACGAGCCAGCCTTCGTAGCCGGCGTCCTTCAGCGTGCGCAGCGTCGCTTCGTAGTCGAGCGCGCCGTCGCCCGGCACCGTGAAGGTGCCGTTGATCACGCCGTTCAGGAAGCTCCAGCCGCCGTTGCGCGCCTGCGTGACGACCTGCGGACGCACGTCCTTGCAGTGCACGTGCGCGACGCGCGACACGTGCTTCTTCAGCAGCGCGACCGGATCGGCCGCGCCGCCGAAATACGCGTGGCCCGTGTCGAACAGCAGGAACACCTTCGCAGGATCGGTCAGCGCCATCAGCCGGTCGACGTCGTCCGGCGATTCGACGTACGCGCCCATGTGGTGATGGTAGGCGAGCTTGATGCCGTACGTATCGAGCAGATGCGCGCCGAACCCGTTCAGGCGTGCCGCGTAGCGCCGCCATGTGTCGTCGTCGACGAAGCGCGGCCGCTTCGCGACCGGCGTATCGATGCTGCCCTGGATCGTGCCCGCGCATTCGCCGTACACGACCACCTTCACGTCGTTGTACTGCAGCTTCGTCATGTGCGCGCGGCAGCGTTCGATCTCGGCGGCGAGCGCATCATCGTCGCTCATCCCCGGCTCGACTTCCGCCAGGAATCCGGAATACCAGCCCGACACGCACACGAGCCCGAATTCCGCGAGCTTCGCCTTCAACTCGGGGCCGGTCTTCGGAAACTTGTTGCCGAGCTCGAAGCCCGCATAGCCGATTTCGGCGCCTTCCTTCAGCGCCGTCTCGAGCGGCGTCTCGCCGCCGAGCGACGGCAGGTCGTCGTTCATCCACGACAGGGGATTGATACCGATGCGAACGTTCCAGCTCATGACACGCTTCCTTGGGTCGAATGGTGTTGTTGCGAGGCGGGCAGGGCGGCGCGATACGGGTCAGCGCCGCTGCCGGGTTTTCTCGTCGAGATACGTCTGGTGCGCGCGTTCGACACCGGCGCGCGCGGACACCTGCGGCACCGCGACTTCCCACCACGCGCCGCCGTCCTCGGTCGTGCGCCCGTGCGTCGTGTCGATCACGAGCACCTGGCTCGTCTTCGCCGCGCGTGCGCGCTTCATCTCGCTGCGCAGTTCGGCGACGTCGCGCACGTGCACGGCTTCCGCACCCATCGCGCGCGCATGCATCGCGAAGTCGATCGTCGAGCGCTCGCCGCCTTCGGGCACGCAGTCGTCGAGCATGTTGTTGAAGCTCGCGCCGCCGCAATTCAGCTGCAGCCGCTCGATGCAGCCGTAGCCGCGGTTGTCGAGGATCACGACGATGATCTTGCGGCCGAGCATCACGGAGGTCGCGAGTTCGGCGTTGAGCATCATGTACGAGCCGTCGCCGACGATTACGATCACCTCGCGCTCGGGCCGCGCGAGTTTCGCGCCGAGGCCGCCCGCGACTTCGTAGCCCATGCACGAATACGCGTAGTCCATGTGATAGTTGCCCGGCACGCCGCTGCGCCACAGCTTGTGCAGTTCGGCCGGCAGCGTGCCGGCCGCGCAGACGACGAGATCGTCGCGCGCGCTGTCGCGTCCGGCGTCGACGGCCGAGTCGCGCACCGCGCCGATCACTTCCGCGTCGTACGGCAGCGTGTCCTTCGGAATGCGCGTCGTCAGGTCGGCCACGCGTGCGTTCCATGCGGCGGCCTGGTCGCGGTTCGCGGCCGTC
This sequence comes from Burkholderia sp. WTPI3, assembly GCF_021483755.1. Lineage (NCBI taxonomy): Bacteria > Pseudomonadati > Pseudomonadota > Betaproteobacteria > Burkholderiales > Burkholderiaceae > Burkholderia > Burkholderia sp. WTPI3. The sequence goes on from NZ_JAGIXF010000044.1 coordinate 10,477, forward strand.
CACGCCGGTTCCGCATGCCAGCCGGCGAGGGCGGCCGACAACTGGCCGAGGCCCGTGCGCGCATCGGCGATCAATTGCCGGCCGCGTTTCTTGCCCGCATCGAACGGCTGCACGTTCAGGCTCAGCAGCGCCGCTTGGCCGAACAGCGCATGCGAGCCGGTCGTGAAGTCCTGCAGGCGCGTGCCGACCGCGAACACCACGTCGGCCTGCGCGGCCGCGCGGTTCGCGGCGGGCGAGCCCGTCACGCCGATCGACCCGAGGTTCAACGGGTGGTCCCACGCGAGGCTGCCCTTGCCGGCCTGCGATTCGGCAACCGGCACGCCGTGCGTGTCGGCGAACGCGCGCAGCGCGTCCCACGCCTGGCTGTACAGCACGCCGCCGCCGGCGACGATCAGCGGCTTCCTCGCGGCCTTCAGCACGTCGACGGCATCGGCGAGTTCGAGCGCGTCGGCCGGCGGCCGGCGCATCCGGATCACCGGCGGCGCGAAAAAGTCCTCGGGCCAGTCGTATGCGAAGGTCTGCACGTCCTGCGGCAGCGCGAGGCACACCGGGCCGCACTGCGCGGGATCGGTCATCACCTGGATCGCGCGCGGCAGCGCGACGAGCAACTGCTCGGGCGACGTGATCCGGTCGAAGTAGCGCGTGACGGGCCGGAAGCAGTCGTTTGCGCTGACGTCGCCCTGTTCGAAATCCTCGACCTGCTGCAGCACCGGGTCGGGCAGCCGCGACACGAACACGTCCCCGGGCAGCAGCAACAGCGGCAGTCGGCCGACGTGCGCGAGCGCGGCGGAAGTCAGCATGTTGGTCGCGCCGGGGCCGATGCTCGACGTCGCGGCCATCATCCGCTGGCGGAAGTTGGCCTTCGCGAACGCGACGGCCGCGTTCGCCATTCCTTGCTCGTTGTGCGCGCGGAACGTCGGCAGCCGGTCCTTTTCGGCCTGCAGCGCTTCGCCGAGCCCGGCCACGTTGCCGTGGCCGAAGATCGCGAACACGCCGCCGCAGTACGGCAGGATCTCGGTGCGGCCGTCGGGCTGGACGACTTCGGCGCGCAGGGCGGCCAGGTAGCGCACGAGGGCCTGGCTGACGGTCAGTCTTACGGTGGTGGTCATCGTCTGTCGATCAGGAAGAGTCGGTTGGTCATCGCGGGCACCGGCGTCAGGCTGCCGCGGCGGCGCGCGCGGCGGCGCGGCGGCCGAGCCACGCATCGACGAGTTGCGCGAAATTGCCGGCGACTTCGTCGATCAGCGCCTGGTCGTCGATCCGGCCGGCGAGCCATTGCAGCGACGCATCGGCCCACAGCGTGCGCCCGACCATGAAGCCCTTGACGATCGGATCGGTGGCCGAACGGAAGCTGTCGACGAGATACTGCAGCGGCTGGTTCAGCCCGAGGATCACCGCGCCGCGGCAGTGCGGGTCGCGCTCGGCCACCAGCGCGGCGAGCCGCGCCCAGCCGTCGGCGCTCATCGGCGCGAGCTTCCACCATTCGGGCTTCACGCCGAGGTTGTAGAAGCGCGCGACCGTGCGCAGCACCGCGTCGTCCTCGGTGCCGGCCGGCGTGACCGCGCGCGGCGGAATGATTTCCAGCAGCAGCTCGTTGCCGCTCGCGCGCGTCGCTTCCCACAGCTCCAGCACCCGCTGCTCCTGCGCGACGCGCAGGTCGACGTCGTCGTCGGGGTGGTAGTGGAGGAGACACTTCACGACCTGCTCGGTCGGCCAGTGCGTGAGCGCCGAGCCGACCGAGCGCGTATCGTCGAAACACAGCGGCCGCGAGCCGGGCAGCTCGACCGGGCGGCCGACCCACCAGCCGCGCCCGGTCGCCGACGCGAGCGCGTCGCTGCCGTAGGCGCCGCCGTCGATCAGCACGCCGACGTGGCCTTCGATATGGCGATCGCGCTCGACCTGTTCGGCCGCACGCACGAGCAGCCGCTTGAGCGTCTTGATCCGCGCTTCGTCCGCGCCGGCCTGTACCGCGAGCTCGTAGAACTGGCTGCGATGGTCGAACGCCATCACGCACAGGTCGTCCCATTCGCGGCGCGGCACCGTGACGCGATGCAGGTGCGCGAGCGTGCGATCGGCGTCCACCTGCGGATTGCGGCTGCCGCCGAACCAGTGTGCGAGTTCGTCCGGTGTCGGCATCGCGGCCGAGCACGCGTGACGCGACACGACGATCGCGCCGCATGCATTCGCGATGCGTGTCGATTCTGCCCAGTCGCGCCCGCGCAGCAACCCGGACAACAAGCCCGACAGGAACGCATCGCCGGCGCCGAGCACGTTCAGCACTTCGACGCGTTCGCCGTGGAAAGTCGGTGCATTGTCGATGCGCGCCGGGATGTCGCCCTCGATCACGCAGCAGCCGAGCGCGCCGCGCTTGACCACCAGCACCGCGCTGCTCGCGCGGCGCACGGCCTGCAGCGATGCGATCAGATCGTGCGGCACGCCTCCCGCGATCAGGAATTCCTCTTCGGTGCCGACCAGCAGGTCGAATTCGCCGAGAACCTGCTGCAACTGCCGCGTGACCTGCGCATCCGGCACATAGCGGTTCTCGCCGGCGCCGCGCGCGGTCAGCCCCCACAGCACGGGCCGGTAGTCGATATCGAGAATCCGCACGACGCCGTGGCGGCGCGCATACGCCAATGTCGTCAGCGACGCTTCGCGCGTGGCCGGCGTCGACAGATGGGTGCCGGTGATCGCGAGCGCGCGGCAGCCGGCGATGAAGTCCTCGCGGATCTCGTCGGCGCGCACAGCCATGTCCGCGCAGTTCTCGCGCACGAACAGCAGCGGGAACGTATCGCGGTCCTTCAGTCCGAGCAGCACCAGCGCGGTGAGGCGTTCCGGATCGGTCTGCAACTGGCTCGTGTCGCAGCCTTCGCGCTCGAGCGTCTCGCGCACGAAGCGGCCCATCTGCTCGTCGCCGACGCGCGAAATCATCGCGGTCTTCAACCCGAGCCGGGCGACGCCGAACGCGACGTTGCCCGACGAGCCGCCGAGATACATCTGGAAGCTGCGCGCGTCCTCCAGGCGGCTGCCGTACTGCTGCGCGTAAAGATCCACGGCGACTCGGCCGAGGCAGGCGAGATCGATGGGGCGGTCAGGCGGAAAGTTCAACGGGCTCATATCACGTATCACGCTCGCGGCCGGCATTTCGACCCTGCCGGCAGATTAGGGGACCGATCCGGTGACGGTGCTGCGTCACCTGTGCGGCGCGACGCGGGATCGCCTGCCGCAAGGAGTCGGGCTACGGAACGAAGTCTAGACTTTTTGGAAATCCAGTTCCCTAGGTGAAATCACGTAGAAATAAATTTCCAAATTCTCGAGGAAGTGATCTACAGTTTCATCCGGATGCTTCAGTCCGTATCGGACTCGGCCCGGCGGCGCGCAACGTGCCGCTTTCCGCCCCCCGGAGATGAGGAGACAGAGTGATCATGAAGACCAAGCTGATGGCCGCCGCGGCCGCGACGATCCTGGCGATGCCGCTTGCGCATGCCGAGAAGATCGGCGTGACGATGGCATCGTTCGACGACACGTTCCTGACGATCCTGCGCAACAGCATCAGCGATGCCGCGAAGAAGGACGGCGCGACCGTGCAGATCGAGGATGGCGGCAACGACGTCGGCAAGCAGTTGAGCCAGGTCCAGAACATGATCGCGCAGAAGGTCGACGCGATCATCGTGAACGCGGTCGACACCGACGCGACGCCGAAGATCACGAAGATGGTGACCGCCGCGAAGATCCCGCTCGTCTATGTGAACCGCAAGCCGGTCGATTTCAACAAGCTGCCGGCCGGCGTCGCGGTGGTCGCGTCCGACGAAAAGCAGTCGGGCACGCTGCAGGCGCGCCAGGTGTGCAAGCTGCTCGGCGGCAAGGGCGACATCCTCGTGCTGATGGGCGAGCTCTCCAACGAGTCGGCGCGTGCGCGCACCAAGGACATCGAGGACGTGATCGCGACGAAGGACTGCTCCGGCATGAAGATCGTCGACAAGCGCGAAGGCAAGTGGAGCCGCACGCAGGGCCAGGACATCACGATGAACTGGCTGAGCTCCGGGATGAAGTTCGACGCGATCGTATCGAACAACGACGAGATGGCGATCGGCGCGATCAACGCGCTGAAGGCGGCGCGCAAGTGGACGCCGAAGACGGTCGTCGCCGGCATCGACGCGACGCCGGACGGGCTCGCGTCGATGAAGAGCGGCGACCTGAAGGTGTCCGTGTACCAGAACGCGGCCGGGCAGGGTGAGCAGGCCGTCGCGGCCGCGCTCAAGCTCGCGAAGAAGCAGCCCGTCGACCGCTACGTGAACGTGCCGTTCGAGCTCGTCACGCCCGAGAACATGAACCAGTACGCCAGGCACTGACCGGCTTTTCCGCTGAACTGCGCGGCCCGGTGCGTCCGGGTTCGCGTGTGACTTTCGAGGAACGTCCATGTTTACAGTCAGGATGGCGCGCTCGATGGCCAGCGACGACGCGCCGGCCGCATCGTTCGCCGCGCCCGGTTCGTCCGGTGCGTCCGTTTCCGATTGCCTGCTCGAAGTGCGCGGCGTCGGCAAGTCGTTTCCAGGCGTCGTCGCGCTCGACGGCGTGCAGTTTCGCGTGCGTCGCGGCACCGTTCATGCGCTGATGGGCGAGAACGGCGCGGGCAAGTCGACGCTGATGAAGATCATCGCGGGCGTCTATACGCCCGACCAGGGCGAGATCCTGATCAAGGGCGCGCCCGTCACGCTGAACGGCCCGCTCGACGCGCTGGACCGCGGCATCGCGATGATCCACCAGGAACTCAACCTGATGCCGTACATGACGGTCGCGGAGAACATCTGGATTCGCCGCGAACCGAAGAACCGCTTCGGCCTGATCGATCACGCCGAACTGCGCCGCCGCACCGCCGCGCTGTTCGAGCGGTTGTCGATCGACATCGATCCGGAAGCCGACGTGCGCACGCTGACGGTCGCGAGCCGCCAGATGGTCGAGATCGCGAAGGCCGTGTCGTTCGACTCGGACGTGCTGATCATGGACGAGCCTACCTCCGCGCTGACCGACAAGGAGGTCACGCACCTGTTCCGGATCATTCGCCAGTTGCGCGAGCAGGGCAAGGGCATCGTCTACATCACGCACAAGATGAACGAACTGTTCGAGATCGCCGACGAGTTTTCGGTGTTCCGCGACGGCAAGTACATCGGAACGCACGCGTCGACCGACGTCACGCGCGACGACATCATCCGGATGATGGTCGGCCGCGAGATCACGCAGATGTTCCCGAAGGAAGACGTGCCGATCGGCGAGGTCGTGCTGGCGGTGAAGAACCTCGGCGTCGACGGCGTGTTTCGCGACGTGAGCTTCGAGCTGCGCGCGGGCGAGATCCTCGGCGTCGCGGGCCTCGTCGGCTCGGGGCGCTCGAACGTTGCCGAAGCGCTGTTCGGCGTCGTGCCGGCCACGTCCGGCGAGATCCTGATCGACGGCAAGCCGGTTCGGATTGCGACGCCCGCGCAAGCGATGAAGCACGGGATGGCGTTCCTCACCGAGGACCGCAAGGACACCGGCTGCTTCCTGAATCTCGACCTGCTCGCGAACATGGAAGCGGCGGTGCTCAGCAACCGCTACGTGAAGTTCAACTTCGTGCAGCAGGCGCAGCTCAGGCGCGACTGCGAGGAAATGAGCCGGATGCTGCGCGTGAAGACGCCGGGGCTGCACGAGGAAATCCAGAACCTGTCGGGCGGCAACCAGCAGAAGGTGCTGATCGGCCGCTGGCTGTTGACGCAGCCGCGCATCCTGATCCTCGACGAACCGACGCGCGGCATCGACGTCGGCGCGAAGGCCGAGATTCATCGGCTCGTCAGCGCGCTCGCCGGAAAAGGTGTCGCAGTACTGATGATCTCGTCGGAGATGCCGGAGGTGCTCGGCATGAGCGACCGCGTGATGGTGATGCACGAAGGCCGCATGACCGGCATCGTCGAGCGCAAGGACGCCGACCAGGTCCGCATCATGGACCTTGCGTCGCGTTGAGCCGAAACAAGCATGGAGACAAATGAAATGAGCAATCTGAATCCGGCCGCGGACGCGCAGTCCATGACGATCAAGACACGGCACACCAAATGGCCGCCCGAACTGAGCATCTTTCTCGTGCTGGTGGGCATCAGCCTGTTCTTCGAGGTGATCGGCTGGGTCGTCGTCGGCCAGAGCTTCCTGTTCAACGCGGAGCGGCTCGAGATCATCGTGCTGCAGATGGCCGTGATCGGCATCATCGCGGTCGGCGTGAACCTCGTGATCATCACGAGCGGGATCGACCTGTCGTCGGGGTCGGTCGTCGCCGCGGCGGCCGTCGTGTCGGCCAGCCTCGCGCAGGTGTCGGATTTTCCGCGCGCGGTGTTCCCGCACCTGACCGACCTGCCGATCATCTGGCCGGTGCTGGCCGGCGTGTGCGTCGGGCTGCTGGTAGGCCTGCTGAACGGGTCGCTGATCGCGCTGACCGGCATCCCGCCGTTCATCGCGACGCTCGGCACGATGGTCGCCGCGCGCGGCTTCGCGAAGTGGTTCACCAACGGGATGCCGGTGTCGATGCTGACCGACCAGTTCGCGGCGATCGGCGCGGGCGCGAATCCGGTGATCATCTTCCTGGTGGTGGCGGCGATCTTCCACGTCGTGCTGCGCTACACGCGCTTCGGCAAGTACACGTATGCGATCGGCGCGAACCGCCATGCGGCCGTCGTGTCGGGCATCAATGTCACGCGTCACCTGGTGTTCGTCTATGCGATCGCCGGCCTCCTGAGCGGGATCGCGGGCACCGTGACGGCCGCACGTGCGATCTCCGGCCAGTCGGGCATGGGCGTGATGTACGAGCTCGATGCGATCGCGGCGGTCGTGATCGGCGGCACGTCGCTGTCGGGCGGCCTCGGGCGCGTGACGGGCACCGTGATCGGCGTGCTGATCCTCGGCGTGATGACGTCGGGCTTCACCTTCATCCGGATCGACGCGTACTACCAGGAGATGGTCAAGGGCGCGATCATCGTCGCGGCCGTGATCGCCGACCAGTACCGCAACAAGAAGTCGCGCCGCTGAGCCGCCGCCGCCATGCCGAACCCCGCAAAACCGTCTGGGAAGAAGATGAAGATCGCTCTGGATCCCTACATGATTCGCCACCTGCCGCTCGACCGGCTGCCGCATGCGGTCGCCGAGCTCGGCTACGACCAGATCGAGCTGTCGCCGCGCAGCGACTTTCTCGACTGGTGGGTGATGCCGCGCGCGACGCGCGAGCGCATGGCCGCGTTCCGGCAAGCGCTGCGCGCGAGCGGCGTGGGCCTCGCATCGCTGCAGCCGATGTACCGCTGGGCCAGCCCGTTCGACGACGAACGGCAATGGGCGGTGCGCTGCTGGAAGAAGGCGATCGAGGTCGCGCTCGAGATGGAGTGCACGCTGATGGTGTCGGAGTTCGGGCGCGGCGCGTCGCCGGAACGCTCGGTCGGCGAGCGGCCGGGCGCGAACCCGAAGGAGCTGTGCGAGGCCGCGTGGTTCCGCTCGATGGACGAGTTGCTGCCGATCCTCGAGCGCGAGCGCATCGTGCTGTCGGTCGAACCGCATCCGGAGGACTGGATCGAGCAGCTTCAGCCGGCCATCGACATCGTGACGAACCTCGGTTCGCCGTCGCTGAAACTGTCGTACATCGCGCCGCACACGTTCTACTACGGCGACGACATGGCCGCGATGATCGCGCAGGCCGCGCCGGTCCTCGCGCACGTGCGCGTGGCCGACACCTTCGATCATCGCAAGAGCAGCCAGCTGCGCTATATCGTGAACCCGCCCGGCTCGAACCAGATTCGCGTGCACCAGCATCTCGACATCGGGCAGGGCGAGATCGACTGGGACATGTTTTTCCGCGCGCTCGGCGCCGCCGGCTTCGATGGCGTGATGTCGTCGTGCGTGTTCGCGTGGGAAGACCGCGCGGAAGCGTCGTCGCGCTATATGCGCGACACGATCCAGCGCTACGTCGATCGCCATTTCGATCGCGCGGCGCGCTGACCCGTCGCCCCCGCATTGCTGACCGGCGCGGCACGGGCCGCGCCGCTGATGAACGAAAGACTGGAGATATCCGGATGACCTTGCAAATCGGCGTGATCGGCTGCGGCGCGATCGGCCAGGACCATATTCGCAGGCTGACGCGCACGCTGTCCGGCGCACGCGTGGTGGCCGTCACCGACATCGATGCGCGGCAGGCGCGCGACACGGTAGCGAAATACGGGCTCGACGCGGAAATCCATGGCGACGGCCATGAAGTGATCGCGGCCGCCGATGTGCAGGCCGTGCTCGTCACGTCGTGGGGGCCGACGCACGAAGCGTTCGTGCTCGACGCGATCGCGCATGGCAAGCCGGTGTTCTGCGAGAAACCGCTCGCGGTGACGGCCGACGGCTGCATGCGGATCGTCGAGGCCGAGCGCGCGCACGGCAAGCGGCTGGTGCAGGTCGGCTTCATGCGCCCGTACGACGAAGGCTATCGCGCGCTCAAGCACGTGATCGACAGCGGCGAGATCGGCGCGCCGTTGATGCTGCATTGCGCGCACCGCAACCAGTCGGTCGGCGAGCGCTACACCACCGACATGGCGATCACCGATACGCTGATCCACGAACTCGACGTGCTGCGCTGGCTGCTCGGCGAGGACTATGCGAGCGCGCAGGTCGTCTATCCGAAGAAGACGCGTCACGCGAGCGCGCATCTCGCCGATCCGCAGATCGTGCTGCTCGAAACCGCGAGCGGCGTGCGCATCGACGTGGAGATCTTCGTCAACTGCCAGTACGGCTACGACATCCAGTGCGAGGTGGTCGGCGAGAACGGCATCGCGAAGCTGCCCGATCCGCCGGCCGTCGGTCTCAAGCATGCGGCGCGGCGATCGGTCGAGATCATGACCGACTGGAAGGAGCGCTTCATCGCATCGTACGACGTCGAGCTGCAGGCGTTCATCGACGGCGTGCGGCAGGGCGCACTCACCGGTCCGTCCGCATGGGACGGCTACGCGGCGGCGGTTGCGGCCGATGCCTGCGTGCGCGCACAGCAGAGCGGGGCGGTCGAGCCGGTCGCGATGGCCGAACGCCCCACGTTCTATCGCGGCTGAACCGTGGCCGCGTCGCCACGCCCGCGGCCGTGCGCCGCTTTCCTGCCGGACTGCCCGACATGACGATGAAGATTGGCTGCGCGCCCTGCTGCTGGGGCGTCGACGACGTGAACAACCCGCACCTGCCGCCGTGGCGGCACGTGCTCGCCGAAGCCGCTCAGGCCGGCTACTCCGGCATCGAGCTCGGGCCCTACGGCTATATCCCGCTCGAGCTCGACGTGGTGAGCGCCGAACTCGAACGGCAACGGCTGAGCATGACCGCCGGCACGATTTTCGACGATCTCGTGTCGCCGGAGAACCTGCCGAACCTGCTGCGCCAGACGCGCGATATCTGCGCGCTGATCACGCGACTGCCGAAGCTGCCGACGCAGGACGGCCAGCGCTACGCGGCGCCGTATCTGGTCGTGATGGACTGGGGGCACGAGGAGCGCGACTACGCGGCCGGTCATCCCGAGCGCGCGCCGCGGCTGTCCGCCGGACGCTGGGAGCGGATGGTCGATCACATCCGGCAGATCGCCACCATCGCGCGCGACGAGTTCGGTGTGCGCGCGGTGATCCATCCGCATGCGGGCGGCTACATCGAGTTCGCGGACGAGATCGACCGGATCGTTGCCGATATCGGGGCCGACACGGCAGGCCTGTGTCTCGACACCGGCCACCTGTACTACTCGGGCACGGACCCGGAAACGTGGTTGCATCGCCATGCGGCACGGCTCGACTACGTGCATTTCAAGGACATCGACGCGGCCGTGTACGACGCGGTGATGGGCGAGCACATCGCGTTCTTCGCGGCGTGCGCGCGGGGCGTGATGTGCCCGATCGGCACCGGCGTGCTCGACTACCCGGCGATCCGCCGCGCGCTCGACGACATCGGCTATGCCGGCTACATCACGATCGAACAGGAACGCGATCCGCGCAACGCCGGCACGAGCCTGCGCGACGTCGCGGCGAGCCGCGCGTTTCTCGCGTCGGCCGGTTTCGCTTGAGCGACCGACCGTTTGGATCTCTGAACACCTGAACACCTGAACACCTGAATACGAACCGGGAACACGAACAATCATGATCGACGGACAGATTCTGCTGGGACATTCGATTCCCTGGGGCATGGTCGGCGGCGGCCTCGGCAGCCAGATCGGCTACAGCCACCGATCGGCTGCGCTGCGCGACGGCAGCTTCCGGCTGGTTGCCGGCGCGTTCGACATCGATGCCGAACGTGGCCGCCAGTTCGGCGTGAAGCTCGGCGTCGACGCCGCACGCTGCTATGCCGACTACCGGACGATGTTCGAGGCCGAGGCGAGCCGCGCGGACGGCATCCGCGCGGTATCGATCGCGACGCCGAACAACACGCACTTCGAGATCTGCCGCGCCGCGCTGAACGCCGGGCTGCACGTGGTCTGCGAGAAGCCGCTGTGCTTCACGACCGAGGAGGCCGAAACGTTGCAGCGTCTGTCGGTCGAGAAGAACCGGATCGTCGGCGTCGCATACGGCTATTCCGGCCACCAGATGATCGAGCAGGCGCGCGAGATGATCGCGCGCGGCGATCTCGGCGAGATCCGCATCGTGCAGATGCAGTTCGCGCACGGTTTTCACAGCGAAGGCGTCGAGGCCGCGAGCGCGGCCGCGCGCTGGCGCGTCGATCCGAAGTTCGCGGGGCCGAGCTACGTGCTCGGCGACATCGGCACGCATCCGCTGTACATCTCGGAAGTGATGGCGCCGGCACTGAGGATCCGCCGGCTGATGTGTTCGCGGCAGAGCTTCGTGAAGAGCCGCGCACCGCTCGAGGACAACGCGTTCACGATCATGGAATACGACACCGGCGCGATCGGCTACGTATGGTCGAGCGCGGTGAACGCGGGCTCGATGCACGGGCAGAAGGTGCGCGTGATCGGCTCGAAGGCGAGCGTCGAATGGTGGGACGAGCATCCGAACCAGTTGCGTTACGAGATCCAGGGGCAGCCCGCGCAGGTGCTCGATCGCGGGATGGGTTATCTGCATCCGGATGCGTTGCGCGAGGATCGCATCGGCGCCGGGCATCCGGAAGGGCTGTTCGAGGCGTGGTCGAATCTCTATGCACGCTTCGCGCTCGCGATGGATGCGGCCGATCGCGGCGACGCCGAAGCGCTGAAGCACATCCGCTTTCCGGACGTCCATGCGGGCGTCGAGGGCGTGCGCTGGGTCGAGAACTGCGTGCGTTCGGCCGACGCCGGCGGCGTATGGATCGACTATCGTTGAGCATCGCAGGCTGGCGCGGCGCGTCGATTGCCCGGCGCCGGCCTCGGTAAACGCCCTGATCTTTACGGCGTTGCAAGGCCGTTGGACAATCGTTTCAGCACTGCTGTGGAGCGTGTGCAGGTGATGATCGAGCGCGTGGGAGCGAGCGTGCGGCACGGGCCGTGCCGCAAACGTGATTAAATTCGCCCTTCATGCATGTTTCCAGGTGAGTCCCGGGCCGCGTCGGTCAGCACCGCGCGCGCATCGGGGCCGTCAACTTCGCGCCATCCGATGAGTTCATCCGAGAAACCACCCGCCACCGTCGAGCAATTCCTGCAGCATCTGACGCAGGAGTACGACGGCCTCAGCAATCGCCTGAAGGTGATTGCGCGTCACGTGGAAACCCATCGGGACCAGCTTGGGCTGGAAGGCATCCAGTCGCTCGCGGAGGCGTGCGGCGTCCAGCCGTCGGCCGTTGTGCGTTTCGCGAAGCACTTCGGCTTCTCCGGCTTCTCCGAAATGCAGCGGCTGTTCCGCGAAGGGCTCGCGCAGCAGATCGCGCCGGGCCGCGCGTACAACCTGCGGCTGCGCGACGTGATCGAATCGGGTTCGTCGAGCCTGCAGCCCGAGCAGATCGCCGACGAATTCATCAAGGGCAGCATTGCCGGGATGCAGCAGTTGCGGCAGACGCTCGACTCGCAGGCGCTCGCGCAGGCCGTCGACCTGCTCGCCGACACGCAGGCGATCTGGATCGCGGGCTCGCGCCGCGCGTTTCCGATCGCCGTCTATCTCGACTACGCGCTGCAGCACACCGACAAGCGCATCGGGCTGTTCAGTGCGCTCGGCAGCATGCATCTCGGGCAGATCCGCTCGGTGCGTGAAGGCGACGTGATGATCGTGATTTCGTTCATGCCGTATGCGGAAGAGACCGTGCAGGTCGCGCAGCAGGCCGTGCAGCGCGGCGCGCGCCTGATCGCGATCACGGACAGCCGGATGAGCCCGCTCGCGCGCGAGGCCGAGGTGACGCTCATGGTGCAGGAAAGCGCGACGTTCGGATTCCGCGCGCTGACCGCGACGATGGGCCTCGCGCAGAGCCTGTTCGTCGCGCTCGCGTACCGGCTCGAGCTGTCGTACCTGCCGACGGCCGACGGCGCGCACGGCACCAAGACCAACTGAATCTGCACGTTGATGCCGACCTGGATGCGGCACGTGCATGCACACGCGATACCGCGGTTGCTCGCGAGCAGGCGACGCCGTTGCCGAACTCGTGCGCGTCGATCGGGTCGAGCGCTTCGCCGACGTCCTTCGCGCGCGCGGCCGAGCGCAGGTCCGAAGGACGCTTTCTTGCCGATGCGCATGTCGGGCGGTACGGGATCGAACAGCGTGCCGCCGGTGAGGAAGCCTTCCTCGCGGCCCGGCCCGCGCGGGCGGGCCCGTGCTGCGGTAAAATTGCCGCTTCCTCCCGCGCCCTGTGTGGCGCGTCATTCGAAGGTCGACAGCCGATGCAGATTCACAAGGAAGTGGACGCGCGCGGGCTCAATTGCCCGTTGCCGATCCTGCGCGCCAAGAAAGCGCTCGCCGATATGGAGAGCGGGCAGATCCTCAAGGTGCTCGCGACCGATCCCGGCTCGCAGCGCGATTTCGCCGCGTTCGCGAAGCAGACGGGCAACGAGATCGTCGAAGTGACGACCCAGGACAAAACCTTCGTGTTCCTGATGCGCCGCCGCTGACGGCCCGCATCACGCGTCTCGTGCGGCACCCGGCCGGCCTCGATGCCGGCCGTGCTTCGGAAGCCCCGGCCGCCTCTGACAATTCTTAAACCTCGTTGTGCAACCTGCTGCGTATACTGACCCGGCCGGTCGTCCGTACTTGACGGATGCGCCGGCCACGGTGCGTCATATGGGGCGGGCTCGGGGGCCATGCCTGACGCTGCCGTCGTACAAACGGGGAGAGGACATGTCCTTCAGACCAGGGACCATTCGAAGTCCGTCCGCAGCGGAATGTATTGCGCCCGCAGGCGCGGCGGGGTTGAGCCGGATCGAGCTCGACCCGCAACGGGATCGCCACGCGCGTGCCGCGCTGGAGGCGTATGCCGATTCGGCGGCGGCCGAGATGCCGTGGCTGGCCGAATCGCTCGACGAGCGGTTGCGCGACGCCGCGCAGCATGACGGCTCGGGCTTCACTTATTGCAATGCGACAGTCGAGCGTGTGCTCGATCTCGCGCAGGCATGGGCGGCAAGCCAGCCCGACTATACGGCGGCGGCATGGGAGCGCGTGCGTGCCCAGTTGGCGCGCATGCTGACGCAGCCGGCACCGCGCCAGCCCGCGTTGCGGCGCGCAGCGACCGGCGATCTGGCCGAGCCGGTGGCCGGCATGGCCGGTGCGGACTAGGCGAGCGATCGCGCAACGGAAGGATTATTCGAAGGAAGTGCCGTAGTACGCGCAATTTCTTGGCGAATTTCATACTACTATGATGAAATCGCCGGTTCGTCCGTGCCCCGTTTTTGAGATATTTTGCCGGGGACGCCGTATCGCGCCCGTTGCGCGGCGGCAAACGACGGCTCCCGGCCGATGTCGGAAGCTGCGCGCATGTCGCGCGGCGCGTGGAGTGTGCGGGGCTGTTACAGGACGAATCGATTTCGATTTGCGGGGTGCTATGAGAATTGCTGTACTGGATGACGATCCGGCCCAGACGGATTTCGTCAGTCAAACGCTGACGGCCGCCGGCCACACATGCTATGCGTTCAAGGAAGGCAAGGCCCTGAAGAAGCGTCTGCAACGCGAGACGTTCGATCTGCTGGTGCTCGACTGGAACGTGCCGGACATGTCCGGCGAGGAAGTGCTCAAGTGGGTGCGCGCCAACCAGACCGAGCACAGCCTGCCGATCATCTTCATGACGAGCCGTGACGACGAGGCGGGGATCACGCAGATCCTGAACGCCGGCGCCGACGATTACGTGGTCAAGCCCGTATCGGGCCCGATCCTGCGCGCCCGCATCGGCTCGCTGCTGCGCCGTGCGTATCCGGTCAACGCCGAGGCGACGGTGCGCGAATTCGACCAGTTCCGCTTCGACGTGAACCTGAAGCAGGCCTACGTCGGCGACAAGGCTGTGAGTCTCACGCAAAAGGAATTCGAGCTCGCGCTGCTGCTGTTCCAGCACCTCGACCGGCCGCTGTCGCGCGCACACATCCTCGACCTCGTATGGAAGCAGGCGACCGACATTCCGTCGCGCACGATGGATACCCACATTTCGATGCTGCGCACGAAGCTCGGCCTGCGCCCGGAGAACGGCTATCGCCTCGCGCCGATCTACGGCTACGGCTACCGGCTCGAACGGGTCGGCCAGGGGGAACCGGAGTGACCACGCGAATCACGCAGCGCACGGCCGCCGTGCGCACGGCGGCCGTGCGCGCGGCTTGCGCGGTTGCGTTTGCGTTCGCGGCACCGCATGCCGGCGCGCAGCCGCCCGCTGCCGCGGGCAAGATGGTCGTCTACCGCACGCATGCCGGCGACACGCTGTACGACGTCGCCGCGCGCTACCTGCAAGGTCCGGGCGACTGGCAGCTGCTGCAGCAGATCAATGGCGTGCCCGCGCCGAAGCACCTGCAGCCGGGCGTCGAGCTGAAGCTGCCCGCCGCCCGGCTGCGCAAGGAAAAGCTGACCGCGCGCGTCGTCGCGGTGCAGGGCACGGCCGAACGCGCGTCCGGCGACACCTACGCGCCGCTCGCCGACGATGCGACGCTCGCCGAAGGCGACCGCGTGCGCACGGGCCCGAACGGGTTCCTGACGCTCGAACTGGCCGACGGCACGCACATGAGCCTGCCGCCCGACAGCCAGCTCGACCTGAAGACATTGCGCCGCACCGTGCTGACCGGCACGCTCGACCGCGAGTTCGAGCTCACGCGCGGCTCGGTCGACAGCGAAGTCACGCATTTGAAGAAACGCGACGACCGCTTCCAGATTCGGTCGCCGTCGGTCGTGGCCGGCGTGCGCGGCACGCGGTTCCGCGTGAACTACGACGCGTCCGGCAACGAGTCGACGCGCGTCGAAGTGCTCGACGGCACCGTCGGCGTCGCGGGCAAGCGGCAGCCGGACCTGACGCTCGTGCATGCGAACTTCGGCAGCGTCGCGACGTCGTCCGGTGCGGTCGGCGCGCCGGTCCAGCTGCTGCCGGCGCCGGCGCTCGCGCATCCCGACAAGGTGCAGGACGAGCCCGACGTATCGTTCGAGGTCGCGCCGCTGGCCGATGCGCACGCGTATCGGCTGCAACTCGCGCACGACGCGGGGATGCTCGACCTGTTCCGCGAAACCCGCACCGATTCGCCGCGCGCGGTGTTCCGCGACGTGCCGAACGGCACGTATTTCGTGCGGGTCGCCGCGATCGACGCCAACGGCCTCGAAGGCATGCCGCGCACCTACGCGTTCGAGCGGCGCCAGATGGGGCTCGACGCGAGTGCATCGCCCGGCGCCGCCGGCTACGAATTCCGCTGGTCGCCGAACGGTTCGGGCAAGGATGCGCGCTACCGGTTCGTGCTGTCGCGCTCGAAAGATCTGAGCGCGCCGGTCGTCGACCAGGTCGGCCTGCAGGCGCGCAAGATCACGATCGCGCACCTGCCGCCCGGCGACTACTACTGGGCGGTGACGGTGGAGGAGTTCGAAGGCGGCAAGTTCTATCAGAAGACGAGTCCGGTCGGCGCGTTCACGTTGTCGCGCTGATCGGCGACGCATGAAACCCGACTCCGTTTCTCCGCGGCGGCGCCTCGGCCGCCGCTTTCTGATCGAATGGATCGCGATCGGCTGTCTGGGAGTCGCGGTGATTCTCGGCTGCGCGCTTGGCCGGATGTCGTCGAGCGTCGACGGGCTGATCTACGATCGGCTGCTGATGCTGCGCAGCCTGCCGCTGTCGCCCGACGTCGTCGTGGTCGATATCGACAACCAGAGCGTGTCGGCGCTCGGCCGCTGGCCGTGGCCGCGCAGCATTCACGCGCGGCTGCTCGACACGCTGGCGCGCGCGCAGCCTGCGGCCGTCGTCTATGACGTGCTGTTTACCGAGCCGTCTGCCGAAGATCGCACGTTCGCGGAGGCGATGTCCCGCGTGCCGACCTTCCTGCCCGTGCTGCTGAGTCCCGAACAGGCGGACGGCACGCGCACCGTCGATCCGCCGGTGGCGGAGCTCGCGGCGCGCGCGACGGGGCTCGGTCACATCAATCTCGAGGTCGATCCCGACGGCATCGTGCGCAGCGTCGCGCTGTTCGAAAGCGACGGCCGCGTGCGCTGGCCGCAGCTGATGGTGCCGGTATACCGTGCGATCGGGGCCGGCAGGCTGCATCCCGTCGGCGGTGCACCGGGTCCGAACGCGCACGACCTGTCGCGCGATGCGACGGGCGAAGGCCGTTACCTGATTCCGTTCAGCCGCAATACGCCGGCGTATCCGACGCTGTCGTTCGACGACGTGCTGGAAGGGCGCGTGAAGCCCGATGCGCTGCGCGGCAAGATCGTCGTCGTCGGCGTGACGGCGTCCGGGCTTTACGATCGCTTCGCGACGCCTGTGTCCGGCGATTTCGGCCCGCTCGCCGGCGTGTACATCCATGCAAACGTGCTCGACATGCTGACGACCGGCAGCGCGATCTCGCCCGCGTCGCGCGCGGGGATCTTTGCCGCGTCGCTGCTGCCGCTCGCCGTGCTGCTCGGCGGTTTCCTGATGCTGTCGCCATGGCGCGCGCTGCTGCTCACGCTCAGCCTGGCCGTGCTGGCCGTGGTCGCGAGCATGGCGTTGCTGTTCGAGGCGCGTGTGTGGCTGTCGCCCGCGCCCGCGATCTTCGGGCTGATCGCCGTGTATCCGATCTGGAACTGGCGTCGCCTCGAGATGACGATGTCGTACCTGCGCCGCGAACTGCAGCGACTCGCCGACGAGCCGCATCTGTTGCCCGAGGCGCCGCGCACGCGCAGCGTCGGCGGCGACGTGCTGGAACGCCAGATGGCGCTGATGGCGCAGGCCGCGCAGCGCGTGCAGGACATGAAGCGCTTCGTATGGGACAGCCTCGACAGCATGCCCGAGCCGATCTTCGTCACCGATCTGGCCGGTACGGTCCTGATCGCGAACCATGCGGCCAAGCGCTACGGGTCGCGGCTCGCGCTGCCGTTGCCGGAAGGCCGGCCGCTGCGTGCGGCGCTCGGCGAGCTGACCTTCATGAAGACCGTCGACGGCAATCCCGAGCACGACGCCGCGATCCGCGAGCACTGGCCGGCCGCGCTCGACCCGACTCTCGAGGCGGAACACGATGCGATGGCGCGCGGCATCGAGGTGCGCGATCGCGACGGGCTCGACCATCTGTTACGCTACGCCGCATGTACGAACGCGCAGGGCCGCGTGACGGGCTGGATTGCCGGCCTCGTCGACGTGACGGAGCTGCACGCGGCCGAGCGCCAGCGCGAGGAGGCGCTGAACCTGCTGTCGCACGACATGCGCTCGCCGCAGTCGTCGATCCTTGCGCTGGTCGAGATCGAGCGCGATCGCGTCGAATCGGACGAGATGCGCGGGCTGCTCGCGCGGATCGAGCGTTATGCGCATCGCGCGCTGTCGCTCGCCGACGAGTTCGTGCAGCTGGCGCGTGCGGAGTCGCAGGCGTACCAGCTCGAAGCGACGAGCCTCGTGGACGTGCTGATCGATGCGAGCGACGAGGTCTGGCCGCAGGCGCAGGCCAAGCGCATCCGTATCGATACCGATGTCGGCGCCGACATGTGCTGGATGCGCGCCGACCGCTCGCTGATCACGCGCGCGTTCGTCAACGTGTTGAACAATGCGGTCAAATACAGCCCGTCCGACACCGTGATCACGTGTACGCTGACGGTTGAGCACGCATCGAAGCGGATGTTCTGTACGATTCGCGATCAGGGGTACGGCATCGCGCCGGAAGATCAGCGGCATCTGTTCGAGCGTTTCAAGCGATTCCATGCCGGCGAGCGGCCCGAGATTTCGGGTTCCGGCCTCGGCATGGCGTTCGTGAAGACGGTCGTTACGCGCCACGGCGGCAGCGTGACGGTCGACAGCGAAGTGGGGGTGGGCACCGCGGTGACGGTGTCGCTGCCCGCGATCGACGAGCCGTCCGCCTGACAGGGCCGGGCACGACGGCAGCATTTGGGGAAAGTCATGAGAAAGGAATGGGCAGCGACCGCGCTGGCGGCGTCGCTGTTGACGGGTTGCGCTGGCGTCACGACCGGCGTGAGCGCGCTCGGGCAGCCGAATGCGTTCGCATCCGGTGCGCACGGTTACGATTTCGTCCGCACGGCTGCTCAGGCCGGCGATCCCGAATACGGGCGGATCGAGACGCTCGTGCGCGATGAACTCGCGCGCCGCGGCTTCGACGCGCAGTCGACGAAGAACGCGCGCTACCGGCTGTCGATCGCCTATGCCACGCAACCGGCGTCGGTCGCGGCCACCGCCGAGCGCTGCGGTGCCGCGAGCAGTGCGTGCGTGACCGTCGACGGGCCGGCGCCGTTCGCATTGCCGTTCGCGGGCAGGGTGTATCGCCACGTGCTGACGCTGCGCTTCGTCGATGCGAAGTCGGGCGCTGACGTCTACCGCGTGTCGGCGTCGCTGCGCGACCGCGACCCGGGCACGCAGGAGGCCGCGCCAACGCTCGTGAAGAGCGCGCTCGCGAAGGTGCCGTTCGAGCCGGGCAACGGCTGGCTGGTCAAGACGAAAAAAGACGACGCGGGCGCAATGCCGGGCGTCGTCTCGGTGAAGCCTGCCGTCGCGCACTGACGCGGCGACCGTAGCAGGAAGGAAGGGCACGCTCGCCGCGCGGGCGAGGCCGGCCCGTACCGCGTTCAGGCGGCCGGATGCCCGTTGCCGCGCGTGCGCAGGTACGTGTCGAACTCGGTGCCGACTTCCGGATGGCGCAGCGCGAATTCGACCGTCGCCTTCAGATAGCCGAGCTTGCTGCCGCAGTCGTAGCGCGTGCCTTGATACTTGTAGGCCAGCACCTGTTCGTCGGCGAGCAGCGCCTGGATCGCGTCGGTGAGCTGCAGCTCGCCGCCCGCACCCGGCTTCAGCGCGCGCAGGTGTTCGAAGATCCGCGGCTTGAGCACGTAACGGCCGACCACGCCGAGGTTCGACGGCGCGACTTCCGGCGCGGGTTTCTCGACGATCGCCGACATCTTGACGATCGACTCTTCCCACTCCTTGCCGTCGACGATCCCGTACGACTTCGTTTCCGACGGCGGAATCTCTTCCACGCCGATCACCGAGCTGTGATAGTGGTCGAACACGTCGACCATCTGCTTCATCACGGGCGGATTGCCGTCGAGCAGGTCGTCGGCGAGGATCACCGCGAACGGGTTGTCGGCCACGAGCTTTTCCGCGCACAGCACCGCATGGCCGAGGCCCAGCGCTTCGGGCTGACGCACGTAGAAGCAGTCGACGTGGCTCGGCTTGATGCTGCGCACGAGCTCGAGCAGCTTCTCCTTGCCGCGCGCCTCGAGTTCGGCCTCGACCTCGTACGACTTGTCGAAGTGATCCTCGATCGCGCGCTTGCTGCGCCCGGTCACGAAGATCATCTCGGTGATGCCCGCGGCGATCGCTTCCTCGACCGCATACTGGATCAGCGGTTTATCGACGACCGGCAGCATTTCCTTCGGGCTCGCCTTCGTTGCCGGCAGGAACCGCGTGCCGAGGCCGGCAACGGGGAATACCGCCTTGGTGACTTTCAACATGATCGAACCTTTATTCCTGTAATCGGCTTGTCAGACAGTCCATGTTCACGTCCGCATTATAGTGAACGCAAACGACCTTACCGTTTGTTACGCAGGCAACCGATCGAGTTGCGCGCGCAGCTTGTCGAGCGTGCTCTGGAAGTCGGCGACGCGCTTTTGCTCCTGTTCGACCACGGCCGGCGGCGCTTTCGCGACGAAAGCCTCGTTGCCGAGCTTCGCATTGCACTTCGCGATCTCGCCGGTGAGGCGCGCGATTTCCTTCGACAGGCGCTCGCGTTCGGCCGCGACGTCGATCTCGACCTTCAGCACCAGCTTGTTCGGGCCGACGATCGCGATCGGTGCGCCGTGCGCTTCCTTGTCGAGCGTCGCTTCGTCCGCGAGGATCTGCACTTCCGACAGGCGGGCGAGGGCCTGAACGTACGGCGCGAACGAGCGCAGGCGCTCGGCATCGCCGGCCGCGAGCAGCGGCACCTTGGTTGCCGGCGACAGGTTCATCTCGCCGCGCAGGTTGCGGCATGCGTCGACGATCGCCTTCAGGTCGGCCGCCCACTGCTCGGACGCCTCGTCGATCTTCTGCAGGTTCGCGACCGGGTACGCCTGCGTCATCAGCGACGCTTCGCCTTCCGCCTTGCCTTGCGGATAACGGCCGGCGAGCGGCGCGACCTTCTGCCAGAGCGCTTCGGTGATGAACGGGATGATCGGGTGCGCGAGGCGCAGCACCGTTTCCAGCACGCGCAGCAGCGTGCGGCGCGTGGCGCGCTGCTGTTCCGGCGTGCCGTTCTGGATCTGCACCTTCGCGAGTTCGAGGTACCAGTCGCAGTACTCGTCCCACACGAACTTGTAGATGCTGGTCGCGATGTTGTCGAAGCGGTAATCGGCGAAGCCCTTCGCGATGTCGGCTTCCGTGCGCTGCAGCAGCGACACGATCCAGCGATCGGCCGCCGAGAAGTCGAGGTAGCCGCCCGGGCCGCAGTCGCCCGCGCCGCACACCTCCGGCTTGTCGCTGCCGCAGTCGTGGCCTTCGCAGTTCATCAGCACGAAGCGCGTCGCGTTCCACAGCTTGTTGCAGAAGTTGCGATAGCCTTCGCAGCGCGCGAGGTCGAAGTTCACGTTGCGGCCGAGCGTCGCCATCGACGCCATCGTGAAGCGCAGCGCATCGGCGCCGAACGCGGGAATGCCGTCCGGGAATTCCTTGCGCGTCTTCTTCTCGATCGTCGCCGCCTGCTTCGGGTTCATCAGGCCGGTGGTGCGCTTCGCGACCAGCGTCTCGAGGTCGACACCGTCAACGATGTCGATCGGATCGAGCGTGTTGCCCTTGCTCTTCGACATCTTCTGGCCTTCGGCGTCGCGCACGAGGCCGTGCATGTACACGGTGTGGAACGGCACCTTGCCCGTGAAGTGCGTCGTCATCATCACCATCCGGGCGACCCAGAAGAAGATGATGTCGAAGCCGGTGACGAGCACCGACGACGGCAGGAAGTGCTTCAGTTCGGGCGTCTCGTTCGGCCAGCCGAGCGACGAAAACGGCACGAGCGCCGACGAGAACCACGTGTCGAGCACGTCTTCGTCACGCTTGAGCGCGCCCGCGTAGCCTTGCGCGTCGGCCTTCGCACGGGCGTCTTCTTCGCTGCGCGCGACGAACACCTCGCCGTTCTCGCCGTACCACGCGGGAATCTGGTGGCCCCACCACAGCTGGCGCGAGATGCACCAGTCCTGGATGTTCTCGAGCCACTGGTAGTAGGTGGTCGTCCAGTTTTCCGGCACGAACCTGATCTGGCCGTCGCGCACGACGTCGAGCGATACCTCGGTGATCGACTTGCCCGGATGGAACGTGCCTTCCGGTGCCGGCTTCGTCATCGCGACGAACCACTGGTCGGTCAGCAGCGGCTCGATCACGACGCCCGTGCGGTCGCCGCGCGGCACCATCAGCTTGTGCGGCTTCACGGAGTCGAGGAAGCCCTGCGCATCGAGGTCGGCGACGATCGCCTTGCGCGCGTCGAAGCGGTCGAGGCCGCGGTACTGCTCGGGGCCGTTGTCGTTGATCTTCGCGTCGAGCGTCAGGATCTCGATCGGCACGAGCTTGTGGCGCAGGCCGACCTGGTAGTCGTTGAAGTCGTGCGCGGGCGTGACCTTCACGACGCCCGTGCCGAATTCGCGGTCGACGTAGTCGTCGGCGATCACCGGGATCTCGCGGCCCGTCAGCGGCAGTGTGACCAGCTTGCCGATCAGGTGCGCGTAGCGTTCGTCCTCCGGGTGGACCATCAGCGCGACGTCGCCGAGCATCGTCTCCGGACGCGTCGTCGCAACCGTCAGCGAGCCCGAACCGTCGACGAGCGGATAGCGGATGTGCCACAGGTGGCCGTTTTCCTCTTCGCTCACCACTTCGAGGTCCGACACCGCGGTGAGCAGCACCGGATCCCAGTTCACGAGGCGCTTGCCGCGGTAGATCAGGCCCTGTTCATGGAGCGTGACGAACACGTCGCGCACGGCGGCCGACATCTTGTCGTCCATCGTGAAATATTCGCGCGACCAGTCGGTCGACGCGCCGAGACGGCGCACCTGGCCGGTGATCGTCGAGCCGGACTTCTGCTTCCACTCCCAGACGCGCTCGACGAACTTCTCGCGGCCGAGGTCGTGGCGCGACACGCCCTGCGCATCGAGCTGGCGCTCGACGACGATCTGCGTCGCGATCCCCGCGTGGTCGGTGCCGGGCACCCACAGCGTGTTCTCGCCGAGCATCCGGTGGTAGCGGGCGAGGCCGTCCATGATCGTCTGGTTGAACGCGTGGCCCATGTGCAGCGTGCCGGTGACGTTCGGCGGCGGCAGCTGGATCGCGAAATCGGGGCGCGCCGGGTCGAATGCCGGGGCGGTGTAGCCGCGTTTTTCCCACTCCGGCCCCCATTGGGACTCGATGGTGTGGGGTTCGAAACTCTTCGCAAGCGTGCTGTCGCTCATGGTTGGAAATCTGCCGAAAAATGCGTGAATTGGATGCCGAATCCGACGATTATAAATGGATGCACATCGGCCAGCCATCGCCCGGCCCGAGCGGGCCCGTCGCGATGCGGTTCGACCGCGACGGCCGCACGGCTGCGGCGCCGGCCGAACGGATCGGAAACGGCGGCGCGCGGCCGACTTATAATGGCGGGTCCGCATTTTTTCTCGCACGTCCGCTGCCGCTCCATGCCCGATCTGCTCGCCAATCTGAACCCTGAACAATACGCTGCCGTCACGTTGCCGAACGAACCGGCGCTGATCCTTGCGGGGGCGGGCAGCGGCAAGACCCGCGTGCTGATCACGCGCATCGCGTGGCTGATCCAGCAGGGCTATGCGTCGCCGCCCACCGTGCTCGCCGTCACCTTCACGAACAAGGCCGCGCGCGAGATGATGGCGCGCCTGTCGGCGATGATGCCGATCGACACGCGCGGGATGTGGATCGGCACGTTCCACGGGCTGTGCAACCGGATGCTGCGCGCGCACTACCGCGACGCCGGCCTGCCGCAAACCTTCCAGATCCTCGACACGGCCGATCAGTTGTCCGCGATCAAGCGGCTGATGAAGGCGGCGAACGTCGACGACGAGAAGTATCCGCCGAAGAACGTCCAGTACTTCATCAACAACGCGAAGGAGCAGGGGCTGCGTCCCGACAAGGTCGACGCTTCCGACAACTTCAACCGCAAGTTCGTCGAGCTGTACCAGGCGTACGATCAGCAGTGCCAGCGCGAGGGCGTCGTCGACTTTCCCGAGCTGCTGCTGCGCTGCTACGAGCTGCTCGCGTACAACGCGCCGCTGCGCGCGCACTACCAGGCGCGCTTCAAGCACATCCTCGTCGACGAGTTTCAGGACACCAACAAGCTGCAGTACGCGTGGCTCAAGATGCTCGCGGGCGGCCAGAACGCGATCTTCGCGGTCGGCGACGACGACCAGTCGATCTACGCGTTCCGTGGTGCGAACGTCGGCAACATGCGCGACTTCGAAGACGAATTCCGCGTGCGCAACCTGATCAAGCTCGAGCAGAACTACCGGTCGCACGGCAACATCCTCGACGCGGCGAACCAGTTGATCTCGAACAACTCGCACCGCCTCGGCAAGAACCTGCGCACCGACGCGGGCCACGGCGAGCCCGTGCGCGTGTACGAGGCGAGCACCGATTCGCAGGAAGCGGGCTGGATCGTCGAGGAGATCCGCTCGCTGATCAACACCGGAATGTCGCGCAGCGAAGTCGCCGTTCTGTATCGCAGCAACGCGCAGTCGCGCGCGATCGAGCACACGCTGATGACGTCGGGCATTCCGTACCGCGTGTACGGCGGCCTGCGCTTCTTCGAGCGCCAGGAAGTCAAGCATGCGCTCGCGTACCTGCGCCTGATCGACAACCCGAACGACGACACCGCGTTCGTGCGCGTCGTGAACTTCCCGACGCGCGGGATCGGTGCGCGCTCGATCGAGCAGCTCGCGGACGCCGCGCGCCTGTACGACTGCGCGATGGCCGCCGCGATTCCGTACGTGACGGGCAAGGCCGGCTCGAGCCTCGGCGCGTTCGCGACGCTGATCGCGAAGATGCGCGCCGAGACGCAGCAGATGAGCCTGCCGGAGACCGTCGAATACGTGGTGCGCGCAAGCGGCCTCGCCGATTTCTACCAGGGCGAGCGCGAAGGCCAGGACCGCCTCGAGAACTTGCAGGAACTCGTGAATGCGGCCACCGCGTTCGTCAGCGAGCAAGGTTACGGGCTCGACGTGCCGGCCCGCTCGATTCCGCTGCGCGCGGGCGCGATCGCGGCGCCGGAGCTCGGCACGGACGCGAGCGATCCGTCGGTCGACGTGCTCGACCCGGCACCGCTCGGCGATCCCGCCCAGAACCCCGACACGATGACGCCGCTCGCGGGCTTCCTGTCGCACGCGTCGCTGGAAGCCGGCGACAACCAGGCGCAGGCCGGCCAGGACGCCGTGCAGTTGATGACGGTGCACGCGGCGAAGGGTCTCGAATTCTCCGCCGTGTTCATCACCGGCCTCGAAGAGGGATTGTTCCCGCACGAGAACAGCGTGCTCGAATCGGACGGCCTGGAGGAAGAGCGCCGGCTGATGTACGTCGCGATCACGCGCGCGAAGGAGCGGCTCTACCTGTCGTTCGCACAGAGCCGGATGCTGCACGGCCAGACGCGCTACAACGTGCGCTCGCGCTTTTTCGACGAGTTGCCGGAGCACGTGCTGAAGTGGCTGACGCCGAAGGTCGAGGCCGGCTCGCGCTGGGGCGGCCGCTCGGACAACGCCGGCTGGGGGCGCGACTGGTTCTCGCGGCCGGGCGGCGGCAATCGCGAGCAGATCGTCGACGCGGCGGTGTCCGCGCCGCTGCCGGCGTTCGCGAACAAGCAGCGTGCGGCCGACACCGGTTTCCGGGTCGGCCAGCAGGTGTTCCATACCAAGTTCGGCGAAGGCACCGTCACCGCGCTCGAAGGCAACGGCGCCGATGCGAAGGCGCAGGTGAAGTTCAAGCGGCACGGCGAGAAGTGGCTCGCGCTCGCAGTCGCGAAACTGCAGGCGGTGGAATGACGGGCCTCGACATGGTTGAAACGGTTTCGACGCACCCGCTCGGTATCCTGGCCGCGCTGCCCGAGGAACTCGGCGACCTGATCGCCGCGATGCGCGCCGAGGGCGCGATGCAGACCGTCACGCTCGGTCGCCGCGATTACCACGTCGGCACCGTGCACGGCGCGGCCTGCGTCGTCACGCTCGCACGGGTCGGCAAGGTCGCGGCCGCCGCGACGGTCAGCGCGCTGATCCACGTATTCGGCGTGTCGGGCGTCGTGTTCACCGGCGTTGCCGGCGGCGTGTCGCGCACGGTGCGGGTCGGCGACGTCGTCGTGGCCGATATGCTGCTGCAGCACGATCTCGACGCGTCGCCGCTGTTTCCGCGCTACGAAGTGCCGCTGCTCGGCATCACGCGGTTCGCGACCGACGCGGCACTCACGGCTCGCCTGAAGGCCGCGTGCACGCTGTTCGTCGCGGAAGAGGGCGAGCAGTTCGCCGAGCGTTTCGGTCTGGCCGGCGCGACGCTGCATGGCGGGCTGATCATCAGCGGCGACCGCTTCGTGTCGAGCGAGCACGAAGTCGTCACGCTGCGCGAGGCGCTGCCGGATGCGCTCGCGGTCGAGATGGAAGGCGCGGCAATCGCACAGGTGTGCGCCGAGCACGACGTGCCGTTCGCGCTGGTGCGCACGATTTCCGATACGGCCGACGATCATGCGACGCAGTCGTTCTCGCACTTCCTGTCGGCGATCGCGAGCAGCTATTCGTCCGGCATCCTCAAGCGGTTCCTGACGCTGCATGCGACGACGGCGGCCTGAAGCCGCCGTCGTACTTTCTCTTCGAGCCGATCGACCGGCCGCGGCGCGCACGCCGCGGCCGCTTCGTCATGCCTTCTTGCGCCGGCTGCTTTCGAGGTTCGGCAGGAACACCGTCAGCACGCCGATCAGCGGCAGGAACGAGCACACCTTGTAGACGAACGTGATGCTCGTCGCGTCCGCGAGCTGGCCGAGCACGGCCGCACCAACGCCGCCCAGCCCGAACGCGAAGCCGAAGAACAGGCCCGCGACCATCCCGACCTTGCCGGGCATCAGCTCCGTCGCATAGACGAGGATCGCGGCGAACGCCGACGCCAGCACGACGCCGATGATCACGGAGAGCACGCTCGTCCAGAACAGGTTCGCGTACGGCAGCAGCATCGTGAACGGCGCGACACCGAGGATCGACACCCAGATCACGTACTTGCGGCGATCCGGTCGCCGACCGGGCCGCCGATCAGCGTGCCTGCCGCCACGGCCGCGAGGAACACGAACAGGTGGATTTGGCGTTCGCCGCGATCCTCGTCTATGCGACGGAGCTGATGCCCGGCAAGGTCGGGATGGTCGCGAGGTAGAAGTACTTCGAGAACACCAGCAGCACCAGCACGCCGATCGCGGCGAGCACGCGGCCCTGCGACAGCGTCGGGTGGCCGGCCGGCGCGGCCTTCTTCTTCATCGACGGATGCTTCTTGTACCAGTGGCCGATCTGCGTGAGCACGACCATCGCGACCAGCGCGGCCGCCGAGAACCACGCGATGCTGTGCTGGCCGTGCGGAATGATCACCAGCGCGGCGAGCAGCGGCCCGAGCGCGGAGCCGGCGTTGCCGCCGACCTGGAACAGCGACTGCGCGAGCCCGTGCTGGCCGCCCGACGCCATCCGCGCGACCCGTGACGATTCCGGGTGGAACACCGACGAGCCGCAGCCGACGAGCGCCGCCGCCACCAGCAGCGTCGGGAAGTTCTGCGCGGCCGACATCAGCAGCAGCCCCGCGAGCGTGAAGCCCATCCCGACCGGCAGCGAATACGGCTTCGGGCGCTTGTCGGTATAGAGGCCGATGAGCGGCTGCAGCAGCGACGCGGTGATCTGGTAGGTCAGCGTGATCAGGCCGATCTGCGCGAACGACAGCGCGAACTGGCTCTTGAGCATCGGATAGATCGCGAGGATCAACGACTGGATCATGTCGTTGAGCATGTGCGAGAAGCTGATCGCGCCGAGCACCGGATAAACGGTGCGCGGGGCGGGTGGAGCAGACGGCTGGGCCGCGGCGGGAGCGCCGACGGTGCCCGTATCGAGGCTGGTTTCCATGTGAGCTGAGCGAGTTGAGGTGGCGGGACGCGCTCTGATGGGGATCGGCGCGTTTGAATCGTTGTTGCGTCAAAGAAGTGTAATGTGGCGCATCGAGAATTTCAGGCCAACTTTTATCGCAATTCGGACATCGCCTGCGGGCAGAAGCATGCCGATCGGCCATCGTTCCCTTTTTTGTCCGGATATAACGCTGGGGCGCGTCCTGCCGGCAGCAGGGCGCCACCACGGGCGGATGGGTGTTTGCCCGGACTCAAGGAACACCGACGGCGGCCGTAGAACGGGACAACGGCAACACGGGCGCGCCGCGCCGGGATCGGCCACGAGCCGGACCGCCGGCCGCCGGAACCGACCTTTCCGGCGGCGTGATCAATACGGGGACATATCGATGAAAGCAGCATCATTGCATCCACAGCCAGGTGCGGCCGGCGTTGCCGCCGACGCAACCGCGAAGCCCGCCGCACGGCGTGCGCGCGCGGCGCGGCGCGAACGCCGGCCGTGGACCGTCAAGGCGACGTTGCGCGCCGCGTTCGCGATCCTGCTGGCCGGCACGCTCGCGATCGGCGTGTTTTCGCTGTGGCAGATCAGCCGGCTGAACGCATCGATCGCGTCGGTCTACGAGCAGGGGCATGTCGCGAGCCGCGCGGCGGAGGAGGTGCGTGCCGAGGTGCTGCGCGCGAGTCGTGCGCAGAAGATGCTGCTGACCGCGACGACCGCGCGGGAGCGCGACGAACTGGGCGCCGAGGTCGGCGCGGGACTGACGTCGATCGGCAAGGCGCTCGGCACGCTGCAGCGTTATGCCGATCCGGCCGACGCGGGCGATTCCACGCGCTTGCGCGCATTCTCGACGGCGGTCGGCACGTGGAGCGGTCATCTGCGCGACTTCGTCGCGCTCGTGCAGGCGCAGCCGCTCGACCTGTCGCAGATGAACTGGCAGGTCGGCACGCAGGACGTGTCGCTGCTGGTCGAGACCGGCAAGCTCGAAAAGCTCGTCGCCGAGCTCGTGAAGACGCGCGGCGCCAAGTCGAAGGCGACGCTCGATGCGTCCGCGACGATCTTCTCGTCGTCGTTCGCGATGATCGCGGCAATGACGGCCGCGCTGATCGTGCTCGCGATCGCGATCGCCGAACGGGTCGTGCGCCGCCTCGCGTCGCAGCTCGGCGGCGAGCCCGCGTACGCGAAGGCGATTGCCGCCGACATCGCGCGCGGCGACCTCACGCGGTCGATCGCGCTCGACCGGCACGACCGCGACAGCATGGTGCGCGCGCTGGCCGACATGCAGACCGGGCTGGCCGCGACCGTGCGCGAGATCGCCGTCAGCGCCGAGGCGATCGCGGCTGCGTCCGGCGAGATTTCGACCGGCAACCTCGACCTGTCGCGACGCACCGAGCAGCAGGCCGTCGCGCTTGAGCGCACCGCGGCCAGCATGGAGGAACTCACGTCCACCGTGCGTCAGAATGCCGAGAACGCGCGGCAGGCGAGTGCGCTCGCGGCCAATGCGTCGGCCGTCGCGGAGGCGGGCGGCGCGGTCGTCGGGCGCGTGGTCGCGACGATGAGCGAGATCGACGACAGCGCGAAGAACATTCGCGACATCATCGGCACGATCGAAGGCATTGCGTTCCAGACCAACATTCTCGCGTTGAACGCGGCGGTCGAGGCGGCGCGGGCGGGCGAACAGGGGCGCGGGTTCTCGGTGGTCGCGGGCGAGGTGCGGCTGCTCGCGCAGCGAGCGGCGACCGCGGCGAAGGAGATTCGCTCGCTGATCGGCGCGTCGGTCGAGCGCGTCGCAAACGGTGCGACGCTCGCGCACGATGCGGGCCGCACGATGGGCGACGTGGTGCGCGCCGTGAAGCGCGTGACCGACATCATCGGCGAGATTTCCGCGGCGTCGGACGAGCAGAGCGCCGGGATCGAAGAGATCGGCCGCGCGGTCACGCAGATGGACGCCGGCACGCAGCAGAACGCGGCACTCGTCGAACAGGCTGCTGCCGCCGCGAACGCGCTCGACGAGCAGGCGCAGGCGCTCAAGTCGCTGGTCGGGCGTTTTCACGTCGCGGCCTGAGTTTCACCCCGTCGCGGCCGGGCCGGCTGCGACCCGCGCAGGCTGTCGGGTTGTTGTCGATTGGTGACAAACCCGGCTGCCGCTCCACGCGCTATCCCTTACAATTCGCCTCCATACGAGTAGGGGGCCAGAACCCGCCGTGCGCGCGCACCGGCACGTCGAGCGGGTCATAACAATGACAACGACGATTTACTTCATCGGGTATCTCGGCATGCTCGCGTGCGCCGCGATCGGCATGCGCGCGCGCGTCGCCGCCTGGCGATGGCTCGCGGCCGGCATTGCACCGGCTGCCACGTTTGCCGTGCTGCGCGGCCGCACCGGGACCGACACCGCGATCTACCAGGACATCATCGCCGGCATCTGGAGCGGCAACCTGAAGGTCGTGCCGCGCACGCTCGAACCGGGCTTCGTCTGGCTCGTACGCGCACTCGAATGGCTCGGTCACGATCCGCGCGTCGCGACGGCGATCCTGTCGCTGCTGATCGTAATCGCGTGCGTCGCCGCGTTCGGCCGCAGCACCGAGGACGCGTGCGTATTCGCCACGCTGATCTTTCCGCTGTTCTTCTACGACATGGCGATGAGCGGCCTGCGCTACGGGTTCGCGTTCTGCGCGGCGAAGCTCGCGTCGGACGCGTGGTCGCGCCGGTGGCGCGGCCAATCGATCGCGTTCGCGGTGGCGGCGGCCGGCATGCATGTGTCGGCGGCGCTGCTGGTCGTGCTGCTGCAGATCGGACGACTGCGCCTGCTGCGCTATGCGGGGCTGGCCGTTGCGATCGGCGGTGTGTTGTTCGCGATGCATCACGACGCGCTGCTCGCGAAGGTCGGTCTCTACGCGGCGTTCACGCCGCCCGCGCAGATGTCGGGCAGTGCACCGTTCGTGCTGGCGTTGCTGACGCTCGCGACCGGCTGGATGCTGCTCGCGCGCATGCCGCGCACCCTGGTGTTCCTGTTCGTCTGCGAGATCGCGAGCTTCGCGCTCGCGCGCATGAGCTACGCGGGGCTGCGTTTCCAGTGGCTCGTGCTGTTCGCGATGGGCTGCCAGTTCGTGCCGCTGCAGCGCGCGCCGGGCGTGCGGCGCGGCCACGTGATCGTCTCGCTGGTCGTGATCGGCGCAATCGGCTTCGCGATGCGACTGCGCAACATGCTCGGCGAATACGGGCTCGGCCCGTCGCCGTTCCTGCCTTACCGGTTCTTCTGGGAATGATGCAGCCGGGCGGGGCGCCGCCCGGCGCGAAACGTCATTACAATTTCTTCTGCTTGTCCGGATCGATGATGACCGTGCAGGTCGTGCCCGCCGACAGCACCACGTCGGCCGGCACTTCGTCGATCTTGATGCGCACCGGCACCCGCTGCGCGAGGCGCACCCAGTTGAAGGTCGGGTTCACGTCGGCGACGAGATCGCGGCTTTGCGGGTTGTCGCGATCGTAGATGCCGCGCGAGATGCTTTCGACGTGGCCCTTCATCACGCCGCCGCTCATCAGCCGCATTTCGGCCGGTGCGCCGACCTTCACGCGCGGCAGCTTGGTTTCCTCGAAGTAGCCGTAGACCCAGAACGAATGGCTGTCGACGATCGCGAGTTTCGCCTGGCCGGCCACCGCGTAGTTGCCCTTGAACGTCTGCAGGTTCGTGATGTAGCCGTCGACCGGCGCGACCACGCGCGTGCGTTCGAGATTGAGCTTCGCGGCGTCGAGCGCGGCGATGGCCTGCTGGTACTGCGCATCCGCGCTCGATGCGCTGTGCGCCGCGTTCTCGCGGTTTTCCTTCGACACGACGAGCGCATCGAGGTCCGCGCGACGGGCGGCGTCGTCGCGGCGCATCTGCAGTTCCGCACGGCGGGCGGCAACCGCCGCCTGCGCCTGCTCGACCGCGATCTGATAGTGCGACGGGTCGATCTGCATGATCAGGTCGCCCTTTTTAACAAGCTGGTTGTCATGCACGGGCAGATCGACTATCGCGCCTGACACGTCCGGCGCGACGTTGACGATCTCGGCACGGACGCGCCCGTCGCGCGTCCACGGATCGTCCATGTAGTGCACCCACAGCGAGCGCCCGATCAGGATCGCGACGAGAAGGATGACGGCGGTCGCGACGAAGCCGAAGAGTTTTCTGAGAATCATGGTGGTTCGGAATCAACGGTAAACGGCAAGACTCAGTCCGCCGCAAATGCAGACGAGAAGGCACGCGCGAAACAGCGACGGGTGCCAGACGAGACGATAGAGGCCCGTATAGGCGAGCAGGCGGTCGACGGCCCAGGTCGCGAGCGCGCCCAGGACGAACATCAGTACCACCGTGGGCATGTAGGCATCGAGAATGGCGATTTCACGCGGCATCATGACGAGGCTCCTTGTTGGGGACGCACGGGGCGGTTGCGGTTGAGCGGCTCGAGCGGCGATTCCGGATCGAGCAGCGCCGTGCGCACGAAATGCAGATTGCTCAGGATGCGCTGCAGCCGGTGGCGCTCCTCGCGCGCCGGCTTGAACGCGTCGAGCGTCTGCCGGGTTGCATCGATCGCGGCATTGACCGCGGCGAGCGTTGCGTCGAAACGCTCGGCGTTCGGCTTGCTGAACAGCGCGGACAGCGCGGTGCGCAGCGTCTCGATCGCGCGTCGCCACGGCGTCGCCGGCGCATAGCGCGGGTCGGACGGCAGCGTCGCCAGTTCGTGACGCAGGTCGAGTGCCGCGTTGCCCGTTTCGAGCACCGCGAACATCCAGCGCAGCGCGTCGCGCTGTACGTCGGGCTGGTCGGCTGACAGCGTGTGCGCCTGATACATCAGGTCGCGCGCGCCGCTCTCGAAGCGCGTACGCAAACCGGCCAGCCGCACGTGGCAGGCCGCGACCACCTGGTGACGCAGGTCGGCGAACAGGCGCTTCTTCAGCCACGGCGCGGTCGGCGGGAACAGCACCGCGAACGCGATCGCCGACACCAGCATCGACAGCACCAGCGCGAGCGCATCGTTCATGAAGCTCGTTGGATCGTAGTGCGTGATGCTGTCCGGGCCTGCGAGGAAACAGAAGAAGATCAGGTAGCCCATTCCGTAGCCCGCGAGCTTCGGCTTCAGCGTCATGAAGATGCCGATCGCGAGCAGCGGTGCCAGGGCCACGCACAGCAGCGGGAAGCCGTCGATGTGCGGGTAGATGCCGAACGTCAGCAAGAAGCCCGTGCAGACCGCCAGTGCCGTACCCATGCCCATCTGCGCGGACATCGCGGTCGGGCGCGGCGTCGACGACGCGAGCGCGCAGGTGGCCGCCGCTGTCAGCGTCAGCGTCACGCCGCTCGGCCACGCGGTCTCGATCCAGAACCAGCCGAGCACGAGGATCACGGTCGCGGTGCGAATCGCCGCGATCACCATCGCCGTCACGTTGGTGCGCGGCTCGTAGCGCTCGATCCAGCGTTCGCGCTCATGCGTCGCGGTCGACAGCGATGCGTAGGTCGCCGCGTATTCGTGCAGGTCGGTGATGAAGCGGTACAGCAGCTCCGACGCCGTGTCGAAATCGAGCAGCGGGAAATCCGGCTGCGTTTCGAGCGTTGCGCGCGTCGCACGGATGCGGCGCGGCAGTTCGTCGCGCCAGGCGAGCAGTTGCTCGGCCGCGAGCGCCGCGTCGGCCGACGTACGCACGGGTTCGCCGTGGCGCGTGAGCAGTGGCGCAATCTCGCGGAAATACGGTTCGATCGCGTCGATCGCGGCCTGGGCGCCGGCCGCGCGCAACCGGTTCATCAACTGGTGCAGCGCATGGAAGCGGCTCGATACGCTCATGAACTCGCTGTTCAGCCGCGCGAGACGGCCACCGCGCATGCGCGTGTCCGGATCCTCGAACACGGCCATGCTGCGCGCCGCTTCGAAGCCGACCACGTCCGCGACGAAGCGCGTGTGGATGGTTTCGATGTGCGCGCGGTCGAGCTTGCCCGACAGTGCCGCCGCGACGTAGTCGACGAAGCTGACGAAGCGCTTGCGCACCGTCGTGCGCATCTGCTCGCCGGTGTACTGCGGAAACACCAGCGCGCTGACCACGCCCGCTGACACGATCCCGACCATGATTTCGGCGACCCGCGTCATCGCGCTCATGAATGCGCCATCCGGATGCTGAGACGCCGGCAGGCCGATCAGCGCGGTCGTGTAGCCCGCGAGCAGGAAGCCGTAGCTGCGGAAGTTGCGGTTGCGCGCGGCGCCGGCCGTGCAGAGTGCGACCCACAGCGCGACCGCGAGCAGGAACAGCTGCGGCTGTTGCGGAAACAGGCCGACGAACGTCAGGGTCGCGATGAGCCCGAAGATCGTGCCGGCGACCCGGTAGAAGCTCTTCGCGAGCACGGCGCCGCTTTGCGGCTGCATCACGATGAATACCGTGGTCATCGCCGTCTTGGGCGCCGGCAGGTCGAGCCGCATCGACACGCCGATCGAGATGAACGCGGCGAGCAGCGCCTTGAACAGATAGAGCCATGCGGCGCCGTCGGTGCGGGCCCAGTCGTCGAACGCGGCGTACCAGGCTGCGAGGCCGCCGGCGTGCGTGGAAGCGGGGGAGGAGGCAGACATATGGCGGTCGCTCCGCGTTACCGTGCGGCCGGCGTGCCGGCCGCACCGGCCGTCGCGACCTGTGCGGGCCGGGCGATGGCCGCGACGGGTTTGGCTCCCGACGCGGCAGCCGGCGCCGCTGCGGATGCGTCGTGCGGCATGTCGGTGCCCGTTTCGACACCGCCGCCGAGCGCAGCCATCAACTGAGCGTGCGCGGCGAGGCGTTCCGCATCGATGCGGGCGGCCGTCTCCTGCGCGCGCAGCAGTTGCTGTTGCGCGATCAGCACGTTCACGTAATCGGTCAGGCCACGGCGGAAGCCTTCGCGCGACAACTGGTAGCTGCGGTCGTTGGCGGCCACCGAGCGCGCGGCGTCCTTCTTCTGCGTATCGAGCGAGCGGATCCGCACGACCTGGTCGGCGATGTCCTTGAGCGCGCCGACGACCGTCTGGTTGTAGCGCTCGACCGCCTGGTCGTAGCCGGCGTCGGCCGCGCCGAGTTGCGCGCGCAGGCGGCCGCCGTCGAAGATCGGCAGCGACAGCGCCGGGCCGGCCGTCCAGCCGCCGTTCATCGCGCGCAGGAAGTCGGTGAACGGCGCGGTCACGCCGAAGCCGCCGACCGTCGCGAGCAGGTCGATGTTCGGGTAGAACGCGGCTTTCGCAACGTCGATGCCGCGTGCCTGCGCGTCGACCGTCCAGCGGGCCGCGACCACGTCGGGGCGGCGGCCGAGCAGGTCGGCCGGCATCGAGGACGGCAGGCCGGCCGGCGCGTCGAGCGACAGGCTCGGCCGCTTGATCGCGTCGCCGGCGCCCGGGCCCTTGCCCGCGAGAGCGGCGAGCTGGTGGCGCGCGAGCTGGATCGCTTCTTCATAACTGTCGATCTGGCGCTCGTAGTCGGGCAGCGTCGATTCCGCCTGGCTGACTTCGAGCTGCGTGCCGAGTCCGGCCCGTTGCAGGCTTGCGCGCCAGATCGGCCAGCGCGTGCTGGCGTTCGTACGTTTCGTGGGCGAGGTCGAGCAGCGCGTAGTTCATCGACATGCCGACATACGCGCGCACGACGTTGACCTCGAGCTCGAGCTTCGCGGCCCGTGCGTCGGCGGCGCTCGCGTGCGCGGTGTCGAGCGCGCGCTCGGTCGCGTTCTTGTCCTTGCCCCACAGGTCGAGGTGGTACGACAGGCCGAGCGAGCCGGTGTTGTTCCAGGTATCGGTGTCGGCGAGCGAGCCGGGACCGTAGTAGATGTTGTCGGGCCAATGCTGGCGCATCAGCGACAGGTTGCCGTTGATTTGCGGCAGTTCGGCCGAACGTGCCACGCGTGCCATCGCCTGCGCCTCGCGCACGCGGGCCTCGGCGGCCGCGAGCGTCGGGTTGCCGGCCTGCGCGGCGGCGATCCACGTGTCGAGCTGCGGATCGTTGTACGCGCGCCACCAGTCCGACGCGGGCCAGCCTGCATCGCGGTTGGCGGCACGGATCGCAGCGCCGGCGTCGAGCGTGTTCGCTTCGATACGCGTGGATTGCGGTTTGTTGTCGCCCATGCTCGCGCATCCGGCCATTATTAATGAGACTGCAAGAACCGCCAGTGCCAGCGTCCCTTTTGTTGCCGGAAACTGCACGATTTTCTCCCTTTCGGATATAGATGAGTCGGATGCGATTATATTTTTCAGCGATTCCTGAATAAATGGACAACGGTGCAAGTCATTTTTACGAATCCTGAGATAATATTGCTTGGCCCGTGTGCAACAATCCCTCCGGATTCAAATGGGTAATCGGATGGATACGTTACAAAACATGCGGGTATTCGTCCGCGTGGTCGACGCGGGAAGCTTTACCGCGGCGGCCCAGCAGATGAATTCGACCACCGCCTACGCGTCGCGCGCCGTGTCGGACCTCGAAGCGCACCTGCGCACGCGCCTGCTCAACCGGACGACACGCCGGATCGCGCTGACCGAAGCGGGAGAGCGCTATCTGCAGCGCTGCGAGCAGATCCTTGCTTATGTCGACCAGGCCGAAGCCGAAGCGGGCGACGCGCACGCGCGCCCGTCGGGCAAGCTGAAGGTCCATTGCTTCACGAGCCTGGGGCAGCACTATCTGGTGCCGGCCATCGCGCGCTACCGGCAGCGCTATCCCGAGGTGCACGTCGAACTGACGCTCGCGCAGCGGATGCCGGATCTCCTCGACGAGGGTTACGACGTCGCGATCGTCGTCGGCCGCGACCTGCCCGATTCCGGGCTCGTGTCGCAGCGGCTCGGCGAGAGCTACAGCGTCGTGTGCGCGTCGCCCGGCTATGTCGACGCCCACGGCGCGCCGCACACGCCGGCCGATCTCGAACAGCACGTGTGTCTCGGGATGGTCGCGCCGGGCTTTCACTTCGACGAGTGGTCGCTGTCCGGACCGCGCGGCGACGAGGTGATTCCGATCACGGCGCCGCCGTTCCGCGTCAACGTTGCCGAGGCGCTCGCGGTGGCCGTGCGCGAAGGGATGGGGATCGGCGGGCTGCCGCTTTATTCCGCGATCGGCGGGCTGCGCAGCGGGCAGATCGTGCGCGTGATGCCGGAATACCGGTCGCACGTGATGAACATCTATGCGCTGTATCCGTCGCGCCAGTACCTCGACGCGAAAATTCGCACCTGGGTCGATTTCCTGCGCGACGAACTGCCGGCGACGCTGGAAGCCGACGAAGCCGCGCTCGCACAGTTCACGGCTGCGACATGACAGCGCGCTCGCGCGCAATCTGACGGGATTTGTCGTTCACGCAACACTTTTTTACCAACGGGTCGCTGACAGTTTGATACTGTTTCAATTATCGAGATCTGTCCTACCCCCGGAGTCGTAATGGATACGCAACTGATGATCGGCCTTGGCGTTTTGCTTGGTGCGGCTGCTGCCGCCGCGGCGA
Organism: Burkholderia sp. WTPI3; assembly: GCF_021483755.1. NCBI lineage: Bacteria > Pseudomonadati > Pseudomonadota > Betaproteobacteria > Burkholderiales > Burkholderiaceae > Burkholderia > Burkholderia sp. WTPI3. Next base: position 47,590 of record NZ_JAGIXF010000044.1, read on the forward strand.
CGCGCGATTTGCTGCGCGCGATGAAGGCACGGATGAAGCCGGTCCCGGTGCGCGCGTCGTCGGACGCATCGCGTCGCGCCGATCGCTGATCCGGCTCGGGTGGAGAGGGGCCGTATCGCGCAGCCGCGCGGGCCGGCCCTCAGCCGAGTTCGACCACTTTGTCCCACGCGAACGCGGGGTTTTCCAGTTCGCCGGTGCGCCGGTGGATGTAGCCGCGCGGGTTGCACACCACGTGCGTGCCGCTGTCGGTCACGTAATCGAATGAAGTATGCGTGTGGCCGTGGATCCACAGGGCCACGGGCGGCCGCACGAGTTCTGCCATGTCCGTGACGAATCCCGCCGACGCCAGGTCTTCCGCATAGCGTTCCGCCAGCGAGCGCAGATGCGGCGCGTGATGGGTGACGACGATCGTCCTGCCCGCGAACGGCGTCGCGAGCCGCGCTTCCAGCCACGCGCGGCTTTGCCGGTGCAGCGCGATCGCGTCGGCCGGCGTGAAATCCCGCTCGGGTTCGTCCTCCGCATGCAGCGCCGCGTCGTGCGGCCAGGTCACCTGAATCAATCCCTTGAAATCGAGCATGACGCGCTCGCCGGCCTCGATCGATCGCGCGACGCTCGCGGCATCGGCGCCGAACAGCGAAAAATCGGTCCACAGCGTCGTGCCGAGCACGCGAAAACGCTCCTGCGGATCGACGTACACGCCGTTGTTCAGGTAATGCACGTGGTCGATCGTGTGCGCGGCGTCGCGCATCGCCGTTTCGAGCGCGCCGAATTCCCCGTCGTAGTACTCGTGGTTGCCCGGCACGTACACCACCGGCACGCCGGGGTCGAACGTCTCGGCGGCCCAGCGCAGGCCTTCCGCGTGATTGTGGATGTCGCCGGCCAGCACGACGAGATCCGCGTCGGCATGCGCGATCGTGTCGGGCTGGTTGTTTTCGAGATGCAGGTCGGACAGGACGCGGACTTTCACGGGCATCGCTCCGGGGTGAGTGGCTTCAGCGCAGGACCTTGCCGGGATTCATCAGGCCGCGCGGATCGAGCGCGGTCTTCAGCGTGCGCATGAGTGTCGTTTCGACCGGCGACTTGTAGCGCTGCGCATCGTCGATCTTCAACTGGCCGATCCCGTGCTCCGCGCTGATCGTGCCGTGGTGACGGTGCACGTTGTCGTACACGACACGGTTGATCGGCACCTGGAACTCGGCGAGGAACGCCTTCGGGTCGCCGCCCTCGGGCGTCTGCACGTTGTAGTGCAGGTTGCCGTCGCCGAGGTGGCCGAACGTGACCATTCGCGCGCCCGGCGCGGCCTGCTGGATCGCTGCGTCGGTTTCGTCGATGAAGCGCGCAATCGACGAGATCGGCACCGCGATGTCGTGCTTGATGTTGAGCCCTTCGTCGGCCTGCGCGAGCGGGATGTGCTCGCGCAGGTCCCAGAACGCGCGCGACTGCGCGAGGTTTTCCGCGACCACCGCGTCGACCACGAGCCCCGCCTCGAACGCTTCTTCCATCAGTTTCTCGAACAGCGCGCGCGCATGCGTTTCGCTTTCGTTGTCCGACAGTTCGAGCAGCACCGTCTGCGCATGCGTGCGGTCGAACGGGTAGCGCAGTTGCGGATAGTGCTTGCCGACGAGCTGCATGCAGAAATCCGACATCAGCTCGAAGCCCGTCAGCAGCGGCCCGGCCGCGCGCTGCGCGAGCGAGAGGAAATCGAGCGCCGCGTGCGGCGACTCGAGCGCGGCCAGCGCCGTGACCTGCGCGGCCGGCAGCGGATGCAGCTTCATCACGGCGGCCGTGATGATCCCGAGCGTGCCTTCCGCGCCAATGAACAGGTCGCGCAGGTCGTAGCCCGTGTTGTCCTTGCGCAGACCGCGCAGCCCGTCCCAGATTTCGCCCTGCGGCGTCACGACCTCGAGCCCGAGGCACAGCTCGCGCGCATTGCCGTAGCGCAGCACTGCGGTGCCGCCCGCGTTGGTCGACAGGTTGCCGCCGATCGTGCAGCTGCCTTCGGCTGCGAGGCTCAGTGCGAACAGCCGGCCGCTTTCGCGGGCGCGCACCTGTGCGTCGGCGAGGATCACGCCGGCCTCGACGGTGATCGTGTTGTTGTGCGGATCGAGCGCGCGCACGCGGTTCAGCCGGGACAGGTTCAGCACGGCCTGGCTGCCGCTCGCGTCGGGCGTCGCGCCGCCGGCGAGGCCCGTGTTGCCGCCCTGCGGCACGAGCGCGACGCCATGCGTGTTCGCGAGTGTCACGAGCGCGGCCACTTCGGCCGTATCGGCCGGTTTCAGCACGGCGCACGCGGCGCCCTTGTAGCGGCGGCGCCAGTCGGTCAGGAACGGTTCGGTGTCATGCGGATCGGTCAGCACGTATGCGGCGCCGATCGCGTCGCGGCAGGCGGAAACGAAGGCTTCAGGAGAATTCATCACGGTCGGTCGCGTAAGGGTCAGGACGCAGCGCGCTGCTTCTTCGCCGCGCGCTTGAACGGCGCGACGTAGGCAAGCGCCGCCACGAAGAAGCCGACGGCGAGCGCGGTCTCGCACCAGCCGAGCGTCGCGGACAGCCCGCGGTCGGACATGCCGCGCACGACGCCTTCGGCGAAATAGGCGAGGATCAGCATGCTCGCCCACTGCATCGTATAGATGTTACGCCGCCAGACGCCGGGCAGCGCGAGCGCGAGCGGCACGGCCTTGAGCATCAGCGCCGAGCCGCCCGGGCGCAGCGGCGCGAGCCACAGCTCCCACGCGAGCGACAGCGCGATCAGCGCGAGCAGGCACGCGGCGGCGGCCAGCGCGTAGTGCGGCCGGGCGGCGACGGGGCGGGCGGGCGCGTTCATGCGGCTTCGGCGGCGAGGGCGGCCGCTGCGCGCGCGAGCCGCACGCCGAGCGCGACCGCGAGCGCCTTTTCGTCCGCCGACAGCCCTTCGGGCGCGCTGCGAGCGTGCTGCGACACGTGCGACGCGCCGTAAGGCGTGCCGCCGGTGCGCGTCGTGCTGAGCGCCGATTCCGTGTACGGGATTCCGACGATCATCATCCCGTGATGCAGCAGCGGCAGCATCATCGACAGCAGCGTCGATTCCTGGCCGCCGTGCAGGCTGCCGGTCGACGTGAACACGCAGGCCGGCTTGCCGGTCAGCGCGCCGGACAGCCATTGCGGCGTCGTGCCGTCGAGGAAATACTTGAGCGATGCGGCCATGTTGCCGAAGCGGGTCGGCGAGCCGAGCGCGAGGCCCGCGCATTCTTCCAGATCGCGCAACTCCGCATACGGCGGACCGTCGGCCGGGATGTCGGGGGCGGTGGCTTCGCAGACCGCCGACACGGGTGGCACGGTGCGGATGCGCGCCTGCATGCCCGGCACGCTGTCGATGCCGTTCGCGATCGCGAGCGCGAGGTCGCGCGTGGCGCCGTGACGGCTGTAATAGAGGACGAGGATGTCTTTCATGGGCGACGGGGCCGCGTGCGGCCGCGCGCATGCCCGGTGCAGTCGGCCCCTGCTGGATCGAGCGGCTATTATAGGGGCTGAAGTCGTCGCGCAGCGCGGCGGCCGCGCGCCGTCGGGCGCGCTGCATCAAGAAGGAGAAGCCGTTTGCCGAAGTTGAGCGTCGATCTCGACACCATCAAGCGCCTCGCGCAGTTCGCGGCCCGGCGCAGCGCCGAGGATCGAATCCCGCAGGTAGCGGGCAGCCTCACGTTCACGACGATGCTGGCCCTCGTGCCGCTCGTGACGGTTGCGTTTGCGTTGTTCACCGCGTTCCCGATGTTCGCGTCGTTCCAGATCTCGCTGCAGGGGTTCCTCGCGGACCACCTGATGCCCGCGCAGTTCAACGTCCAGATCTTCAAGTACCTGAACCAGTTCGCGTCGAAGGCCAAGGGGCTGACGACGGCCGGCCTGATCGTGCTCGTCGTCACGTCGGTAATGACGATGATGACGATCGAATCCGCGTTCAACCTGATCTGGCGCGTGCGCAAGCCGCGGCCGTTCGCGCAGCGCGTGCTCGCGTACTGGGCGTTGATCACGCTCGGCCCGCTGTTGTTCGGCGTGAGCCTGTCGATCTCGTCGTACCTGTTTACGCAGTCGCTGGCGTTCACGGGCGCAGCACCGTCGACGACGCTCATCGAATGGCTGCTCACGCTCGCATCGCTGCCGCTGACCGTGCTCGCGTTCACGCTGCTCTACGTGTACCTGCCGAACTGCACGGTCGCATGGCGCGACGCAGTGATCGGCGGGCTGTTCGCGGCCATCGCGTTCGAACTCGCGAAGCGCGGTTTCGGTTATTACGTGCGGCGCATTCCGACCTATACGGCCGTCTATGGCGCGTTTGCGGCGCTGCCGGTGTTTCTGCTGTGGGTGTACCTGAGCTGGTTCATCGCGCTGCTCGGCGCGATGGTCGCATCCGCGCTGCCCGCGATCCGGGTCGGCCAGTTTCATCGCATCCACTATCCGGGCAGCGACCTGCTCGATGCGCTCGAATTGCTCGCGCGGCTGGCCGAGGCGCGCGCGGTCGGCAAGGCCGGCTATACGGCGATGCGGCTCGCGACCATGCTGCGCTGCGACATGGAAACCGCGCAGCGGCTGTTGCTGACGATGGAGGAGCGGGAATGGATCGCGCGGCTGGATGGCGGCGAGCTCGCGCCGCGCTATATCCTGCTGGCGGACCCGGAGCACCTGACCCTGGCGCAGTTGTTCGACGTGCTTGTGATCGACCGTGGCGAGCTGACCTATCAACTGCAGCGGCGCCGCAGCCACGTCGACGGCGCGGCGTTGCTCGAGGTGCTGTCGAACGACCGGTTCGACGTGTCGCTTGCGTCGCTGATCGCCGCGCACCGGCTGGCAGGGGTGCCGCCGGAGGCGTCCGCGCCGGGGCAGGCGGCCGACGGCGCGCCCGACCCGCACGCGCGGCCGCCGAAAACGGCGTGACGCGGTGCCCGGGGCGGGTATTACAGCGGAATCTTGCCGGTGCAGATGTCCTTGAACATCACCCAGTCACCCATCAGGCTGTAGACCGGATGCCGGAACGTGGCGGGGCGGTTCTTCTCGAAGAAGAAGTGTCCGACCCACGCGAAGCCGTAACCGCACACGACGGCCGCCGGCAGCCACAGCCAATAGCCTGTGGCGATCGCCATCGCGATGCAGCCGATCACGCCGAGCGAGCCGATGAAGTGCAGCCGCCGCGACGTCAGGTTCTGATGTTCGTTCAGGTAGTACGGGTAGAAATCAGCGAAGCTGGCGAAATGTTCCGAATGCGTATGCGCCATGGCCGTCTCCTCGGGCCGCCGTCCATGCGTTCATTGTGCGGCCGGCGGCCCGCGTCCGCAAGCGCGGCGGCCGTGGGCCGCCGGCCTGCGCTTTCCTTTTGACAGGCTTTCCGATAGGATCGAAAGCGGATTTGCATTCAAGCATGAGGGGACTACGATGCGCGTCAGCGATATTCTGAAAGTGAAGGGCAACACGCTGTTTACAGTGACGCCCGATAAGCCGCTGCGCGAAGCGGTCGACACGATGGCCGAGCACGACATCGGTTCGCTCGTCGTGATGGAGTACGGCGATCTAGTCGGGATGCTGACATTCCGCGAGATCATCCTGCGCCTGCACGTGAACGGCGGCGCGATCGGCGACGTCCAGGTGCGCAAGGTGATGGACGAGCCGCTCACCTGCACGCCGGAAACCGACGTCAACGAAGTACGCCGGATGATGCTCGAGCGCCACGCCCGCTACATGCCGGTGCTCGACAAGAAGGTGCTGATGGGCGTCATTTCGTTCTACGACGTCGCGAAGACGGTCGTCGAAGCGCAAAGCTTCGAGAACCGGATGCTGAAGGCGTACATCCGCGACTGGCCGGAATCCGAATCGGAAACCGAAGCGCACAAGCCGTGAAACCCGTCGCGCCCGTTGCCATGACGCGCGGGCGCTGCCATCCGGCGCACGGCGGCGCAGGTTCAGCCTGCGCCGCCGTTTTTTCAACGACAACACAAGGCCCGCGCAGCCTCGCCCAGACGATGCGCGCGTATTCCGAATGAGCGATCACACGCAAGTCTCCTCCGGCTCGCGCGGCGAACGCCGCGAGCACGCGTCACAGTTCGACCTGCTGCGCCAGCGTCGTTTCGCGCCGTTCTTTACGACCCAGTTCCTCGGCGCGCTGAACGACAACGTATTCAAGATCGGCTTCACGTCGCTCGTCACGTATCACACCGCGCGGTTCTCCGGCGTCGACGCGAAGACGGCCGCATTCCTGATTTCCGCGATCTTCATCCTGCCGTTCGTGCTGTTCTCTGCCACGTCCGGGCAGATCGCCGACAAATACGACAAGGCGATGCTCACGCGCTTCGTGAAGACGTTCGAGATCGCGCTGATGCTGGTCGGCGCAGCGGGCTTCGTCACGCACAGCGCGACCTTGCTGTATCTGTGCACGTTCATGATGGGGATGCACTCGACGCTGTTCGGCCCTGTCAAGTACTCGTACCTGCCGCAGCATCTCGGCGACCATGAACTGGTCGGCGGCAACGGCCTCGTCGAGATGGGCACGTTCATCGCGATCCTGATCGGTACGATCATCGGCGGCGCGGCCGCGGGCATCGAAGGCAGCGGCGAGCGCGTGCTGGCGGTCAGTGTCGTCGTGATCGCGCTCGCGGGGCGGCTCGTCGCGCAGCGCGTGCCGACGACGCCCGCGCCGCAGCCCGATCTCGCGATCAACTGGAACCCGTTCAGCGAGACCTGGCGTAATCTCGGCCTCGCGCGGCAGAACCGCACCGTGTTCCTGAGCCTGCTCGGCATTTCGTGGCTGTGGTTCGTCGGCGCGACGTTCCTCACGTCGTTCTTCAATTTCGCGAAGGACGTGCTGTCCGCGAGCCCCGACGTCGTCACGATCCTGCTCGCGACGTTCTCGGTCGGGATCGGCCTCGGCTCGCTGCTGTGCGAGCGGCTGTCGCAGCGGCGCGTCGAGATCGGCCTCGTGCCGCTCGGCTCGATCGGCATCAGCGTGTTCGCGATCGAGCTGTATTTCGCGAGTCACGCGCTGCCGTCGCCGGGCCATCTCCTGTCGGTCGGTGAATTCCTGGCCGGTACGCGCCACTGGCGCATCCTGGCCGACCTGTTCCTGCTCGCGATGTTCGGCGGCTTCTACAGCGTGCCGCTGTATGCGCTGATCCAGAGCCGCAGCGCGCCGACCCACCGTGCGCGAATCATCGCCGCGAACAACATACTGAACGCGCTGTTCATGATCCTGTCCGCGTTGATGGCGATGGGGCTGACCAAGGCCGGCGTCGACATCCCGGGCCTGTTCCTCGTCACCGCGCTGCTGAACGTCGTGGTCGCGACGTATATCTACCTGCTCGTTCCCGAGTTTCTGCTGCGCTTCGTCGCGTGGGTGCTCGTGCACACGTTCTACCGGATTCGTCTCGTGCATGGGGAGCGGATCCCGGCGGAGGGCGCGGCCGTGCTCGTGTGCAATCACGTGAGCTATGTCGATGCGCTCGTGCTGGCCGCCGCGAGCCCGCGGCCGATCCGTTTCGTGATGGATCACCGGATCTTCAAGACGCGCTTTGCCAGCTGGGTGTTCCGCCATGCGAAGGCGATTCCGATCGCGCCGCGCCATGAGGATCCCGAGATGCTCGCCCGTGCGTACGACGCGTGCGAGGCCGCCCTGAAGGACGGCGAACTCGTGTGCATTTTCCCCGAGGGCAAGCTGACCAAGACGGGCGACATCAACACCTTTCATCACGGCATTACCGAGATCCTGACCCGCACGCCGGCGCCCGTAATCCCGATGGCGCTGCGCGGGCTCTGGGGCAGCTATTTCTCCCGTCATGCCGACGCGCGCATGCCGCGACCCATCAAGCGCGGCGTGATGAGCCGGCTGACGCTCGCGGTCGGCGAGCCGATTCCCGCATCGGTCGCGACGCCCGAAGTGCTGCAGGCCGCGGTGACCGAGCTGCGCGGCGCGCGCAAGTGAGCGGGGCGGCCGGGCGCGGCGGTATTGCGCCGGGTCCGGATGACGGCCGCGAGCCGGGCGCCGCCGGCGCTCGACGCCGTCCGCCGGCGGCCGCAACGGCGCGTCCGCCCCGGCGGCGCATGTGGCCTGAACGGTTCACACGGCCCGCGGGGCCGGGACGGCTGGCATAATAGCGGCTCACTTCTTTTTTCGACCGGCAAACGATCGACTGCCCGCAGCCCGAGCAGCGCATCGGTTTGCCCATTTCTCTTTGGGCGGTTCCATCATGTCCGGCAATACCCTCGGCACGCTTTTCACTGTCACGACCTTCGGCGAATCGCACGGTCCCGCGATCGGCTGCGTGATCGACGGCTGCCCGCCGGGAATGGGGCTGACCGAAGCCGACATCCAGCTCGAGCTCGATCGCCGCAAGCCCGGCACGTCGCGGCACGTGACGCAGCGCCAGGAGGCCGACGAGGTCGAGATCCTGTCCGGCGTGTTCGAAGGCGTGACGACCGGCACGCCGATCGCGCTGCTGATTCGCAACACCGACCAGCGCAGCAAGGATTACGGCAACATCGTCGAGACGTTCCGCCCCGGCCACGCCGACTACACGTACTGGCAGAAGTACGGCATCCGCGACTACCGCGGCGGCGGCCGCTCGTCCGCGCGCCTGACCGCGCCGATCGTCGGCGCGGGTGCGGTCGCGAAGAAATGGCTGCGCGAGCGCTTCGGCGTCGAGGTGCGCGGCTACATGAGCGGCCTCGGCGATATCGACGTGCCGTTCGTCGACTGGTCGCACGTGTACGAGAACCCGTTCTTCTCGCCGAACGCGGCGATCGTCCCGGAACTCGAGGCGTACATGGACGCGCTGCGCAAGGACGGCGATTCGATCGGCGCGCGCATCGACGTCGTCGCATCGGGTGTGCCGGTCGGCTGGGGCGAGCCGGTGTTCGACCGGCTCGACGCGGACATCGCGAAGGCGATGATGAGCATCAACGCGGTGAAGGGCGTCGAGATTGGCGCGGGCTTCGACAGCGTCGCGCAACGCGGCTCGGTGCACGGCGACGAACTGACGCCGGGCGGCTTCGTCGGCAACCATGCGGGCGGCGTGCTCGGCGGCATTTCGACCGGGCAGGACATCACCGTGTCGATCGCGATCAAACCGACGTCGAGCATCCGCACGCCGCGCCGCTCGATTACGAAATCCGGCGACGAGGCGACGGTGGAAACCTTCGGCCGCCACGATCCGTGCGTGGGCATTCGCGCAACGCCGATCGCCGAATCGATGCTCGCGCTGGTGCTGATCGATCATGCGCTGCGTCATCGTGCGCAGTGCGGCGACGTCGAGACGCCGACGCCGAAGATCGCGGGCAGCGCGACCTGATAAAACGGCGCCGGCGCTTGCCGCCTCGACCGATCCGATGCGAAACGGGGCGCTTGCGGCGCCCCGTTTTCATTGGGCCGCCGCTTACTCGCGGGCGCTGCTGGTCAGCGCCGGCGGCGCGGCCGACTCCCGCACGCGCAACTCGGGCTGCACCGCGCAGCCGGGCCCCGGCTCGCCGTTCTCGAGCGCATCGAGCAATGCGTGCGCGGCTTTGCGTCCGATCGCATCCGTGTCGACCCACATGGTCGTCAGCGACGGCCGGATCTCGCGAGCCAGCGCGACATCATCGAACCCGGTGATCGACAATTGCGACGGCACGTCGAGGCCCAGCGCCTGTGCTTCGAGCAGCGCGCCGAGCGCGAGCGCATCGTTGCCGCAGATCACCGCCGTTGGCCGCGCCGCCGCGCCGTGCGCGATCGCCCGCAGGCTTTCCCGTCCGAACGCGATCGTGGCCGCGCCTTCGTGCAGATGCACCGGGCGCACCGCGAGTCCGTGCGCGGCAAGCGTGTCGTGAATGCCGCGCAGGCGCGCCTGCACGCGGTCGTTGTCCGCCGACGGCTGCATGATGATCGCGAAATCGCGATGTCCGAGGTCGATCAGGTGAGTGGTCAGGCGCGCGAATGCCGCGCAATTGTCGAAGCCGATGCAGCAGTGCGGGCTGTCGTCTCGATACGCGTAGGTAACGACATACGGCACCCGGTGCAGGTCGAGCAGTTCGAACACCTCCGGCGGATACGCTTCGCCGACCAGCGACACGGCTTCCACGCCGCGCGACAGCATCGCGCGCACCTGCGCGAGCGCCTGTGCCGGATCGTAATTCGAGCAACCCAGAAACAGGGTGATGCCGCGTTCGGCCATCACCGTCTGCATGCCCGCGACCTGCGATGCGAACACCTGGTCGTCTAGCGTCGGGATGATCGCGCCGGTGATATGGGTACGGGTGGACGCGAGCGCGCGGCCCGCCGCATTCGGAATCCAGTTCAGCGCGCGAGCCGCGTCGCGCACGCGTTGCTGTACGTCGGCCGAAACCTTGCCCGGATCGTTGTACACCCGCGAAACGGTCGCGGTCGACACGCCGGCGAGCTTTGCCACGTCGCCCAGCACCGAGCGGCCGTTGCCGCGGCGCGCGCGCGCCGTGCCGCCGCGGGGCGGGGGCGTGCTCATCGAACATCTCCGTGTGCGGCTGCCCTGTGCGGGCAGCCTGTCGTCAAAAATGCCATCGTTTACCCTCGGTCATCGCGGTTCCGCTTGCATTTTTATTGTTGCTTATGCGAATGTAAGCGCTATCTTAATGCTGTTCTGCATTATGTCAGACTCGTGGTCCGTGCGTGTCATGAAATTTTAGTCGTCGACGATGGCCGGTTCGGCCATTTTGTTTGTCGCGAATGTAAGCGGTTACATAGGTAAATGAACGAAGCAAAGTCACCCCGGATCGCTGTCGTGGGCAGCGTCAACGTCGATCTCGTCACGCACGCACCGCGGCTGCCCGTGCCGGGCGAAACGCTGCTCGGCACCACGTTCCAGACGGTCCACGGCGGCAAGGGCGCGAACCAGGCCGTGGCGGCTGCGCGCCTTGGCGCGTCGGTCGCGATGATCGGTTGCGTCGGCGACGACGCGTTCGGGACGCGCCTGCACGGCGCGCTCGCCGCGGAACGCATCGACGTGACGCACCTGCACCGGATCGCAGGAGAAGCGACCGGGGTCGCGACGATCACGGTCGATGCGCATGGCGCGAACAGCATCGTCGTCGTGCCCGGCGCGAACGACTGCCTCGGGACCGCGCGGATCGACGCGGCTCGCGACACGATCGCGGCGGCCGCGCTGATGGTGTGCCAGCTCGAGGTGCCGATCGCGACCGTTGCGCACGCCATTGCCCGGGCGATCGCGCATCGCACGCCGGTGCTGCTCAATCCTGCGCCGGCGCAGCCGCTGTTCGATGCATTGCTCGCCCGGATCGACTACCTCGTCGTCAACGAAACGGAAGCGGAGTCATTGACCGGCATCGCCGTCGGCGACGATGCATCGGCGGTACGCGCGGCCGACGCGCTGTGCGCGAAGGGCGTCGGCAACGTGCTGGTCACGCTCGGTGCGCGCGGCGTCTGCTGGCGCGGCAGCGCGGGCAGCGGCCGTCATGACGCGATGGCGGTGGTCGCGGTCGATACGACGGCGGCCGGCGACACGTTCGTCGGCGGGTTCGCGACGGCCCGCGCGGGCGGCGCGTCGATGGACGACGCAATCGGTTTCGGCCAGCGTGCCGCCGCGATCAGCGTGACGCGCCGAGGCGCGCAGACGTCGATTCCGACGCGCGAAGAAGTGGAGCGCATGGCCCGCTAGAGGCCGCGCACGACGGACAGGGTGCGGCCCGCACCCGTCGATGACATGGAGACAAACGCAATGAACGAAAGCCAGGCTGTTCCGAGTGCGCCGCCCCGTATCCGGCGCGGACAACATATCGCGCTCGCGTTGCTGATGGCGAGCGGGATCGTCAACTATCTCGATCGCGGTACGCTGGCCGTCGCGAGTTCGGCCATCCGGAACGATCTCGGGTTGTCGCTCGCGCAGATGGGGCTGCTGCTGTCGGCGTTCTCGTGGAGCTATGCGCTGTGCCAGTTCCCGGTCGGCGGCTTGGTCGATCGGATCGGGCCGCGCCGGCTGCTCGGCATCGGCCTCATCGTCTGGTCGTTTGCGCAGGCGGCGGGCGGTATCGTGGGCACCTTCGGCTGGTTCATTGTCGCGCGCATCGCGCTCGGCATCGGCGAGGCGCCGCAGTTTCCGTCGGCGGCTCGGGTGGTGAGCAACTGGTTTCCGTTGCGCGCACGCGGCACGCCGACCGGGATCTTCAACGCGGCATCGCCGCTCGGAACCGCGCTTGCGCCGTTGCTGTTGTCGATTCTCGTCGCGTCGTTCGACTGGCGCTGGGCCTTCATCGCGACCGGTGCGCTCGGTCTCGTCGTCGCGGTCGTGTGGTTCGCGCTGTACCGCGATCCGGCGCGTGCGCAATTGACCGCAGCCGAACGCGATTATCTCGATGCCGATGCGCAGACTGCCGTTGCAGCGCCCAAACTGACCTTCACCGAGTGGCGCAGCCTGTTTTCGCACGGCACGACCTGGGGCATGCTGATCGGCTTCTTCGGCTCCGTGTATCTGAACTGGGTCTATCTGACCTGGCTGCCCGGATACCTGACGATGGAGCGGCACATGAGCCTCATTCGCACCGGGTTCGCGGCGTCCGTGCCGTTCCTGTGCGGCTTCGTCGGCTCGCTAATCGCGGGCTGGCTGTCGGATCTGGTGACGCGGCACAGCCGCTCGCCCGTCGTGAGCCGGCGTAATGCGGTGGTCGTCGCGATGCTCGGGATGGTCGCGTTCACGATTCCGGCCGCGCTCGTGCAAAGCAATACGGTCGCGCTTGCGTGCATTTCGGTCGTGATCTTTCTGGCCAATGCGGCTTCCGCATGTTCGTGGGCGCTCGCAACGGCGGCGGCCCCGCCGAGCCGCATCGCATCGCTCGGCGCGATCCAGAATTTCGGCGGCTTTATCGGCGGTGCGCTCGCCCCGATCCTGACGGGCGTCATTGCGCAGAAGTGGTCGTTCGTGCCGGCGCTGCTGACGGCAGCGGCGATCGCATTCGCTGGCGCGATCGCCTACCTGCTGCTGGTGCGCAAGCCGATTCCGGAGCAATCCGCGAGCGCGGCGCCCGGAGCGTTGCCGGCCTGAGCGTGCGGCGTGGCCGCAGCCTTTACCCAAGCAAGGAGAAACAGATGCAGATCCAACCCCATCAGCGTTCGGGCACGACGATCGAGGGAATCGTGCCGGTGATGCTGACGCCGTTCGACGACGCCGGCGCGATCGACTACGCCGGGCTCGAGCGGCTGATCGAATGGTATCTGGCGCACGGCTCGGACGCGTTGTTCGCGGTCGCGCAATCGAGCGAGATGCAATTCCTGAGTCTCGCCGAACGAGCGGAGCTCGCGCGCTTCGTGGTCGAGCGGGTGGCCGGGCGGGTGCCGGTCGTCGCGTCCGGGCACATCAGCGAAGATATCGACGCGCAGGCCGCCGAGCTTTGTGCGGCGGCCGAATCCGGTGCGCAGGGCGTCGTGCTCGTGACCAACCGGCTCGACCCGCAGCGCAAGGGCACTGCCGCGTTTCTCGACAATCTCCACGCGCTGCTGGCCCGATTGCCGTCGGATCTGCCGCTCGGCCTGTATGAATGTCCGGCGCCTTACCGGCGACTGCTGTCCGACGATGAGTTGCGCGCGTGCATCGACACCGGTCGCTTCGTGATGTTGAAGGACGTGAGCTGCGATCTGGAGACGGTGAAGCGGCGCGTCGCGCTCGCTGCGGGTTCGCCGCTGAAGATCCTGAACGCCAACGCGGCGATCGCATGGGATGCGATGAAGGCGGGTTCCGCCGGCTTCAACGGCGTGTTCACCAACTTCCACCCGGATCTGTATCAGTGGCTGCGCACGCAAGGCGACTCGGATCCGGAGCTGGCCGACGAATTGTCGACGTTCCTGGTGGTCTCTGCGGTGTCGGAAGCACTCGGCTACCCCGCGCTCGCGAAGATTTATCACCAGCGGATCGGCACGTTCGGATCGATCCGTTGCCGTGCGATCGACTACGACGTACGCGAGCGGTTCTGGGCGCTCGATGCGGTGCTCGACAAGATCGTGTCCGGTACCGAACACTTCCGTCGGCGGATCGCGGCGCGCTAGCTCAGGCGGCGCACATCGTTGCGCGCGAACGCGGGCAGGGCGGTGCGCAACGCCAAACGGACGAAAAAACGCCGCGCGAGGCGGCGTTCTTGCGGCGGGTTACATGTTCGGGTAATTCGGCCCGCCGCCGCCTTCCGGCGTGACCCACACGATGTTCTGGGTCGGGTCCTTGATGTCGCAGGTCTTGCAGTGCACGCAGTTCTGCGCGTTGATCACCAGCCGGTCGCTA